>NZ_RZOF01000375.1:0-5873 GCF_003998955.1 Mesorhizobium sp. M4B.F.Ca.ET.017.02.2.1
ACAGGGTTCCGACACCTTCGCCGTCACCAATCTCGGCGGCAAGGCGGTGGTGGCGCGGCTGCGCGCCGATGCCAAGATCCAGCCAGGCACGGTGACGCCGCTCGCCTTCAACCTGACCAAGGCCGTGTTCTTCGATCCGGCGACCGAGAAGCGCATTCTCTGACCGCCATGGCAAGCCCCGATATCGTCATCATCGGCTCCGGCATCGGCGGCGCCGCGATCGCCTCCGGCTTAGCCTGCAGTGGCGCCTCGATCCTGATCCTGGAACGCGGCGAGCCGCTGCCGGCGACGCCGGAGACGCGCGACACCCGCGCCATCTTCGTCAACGGCCACTACCGGCCGAAGGAGATGTGGCGCGAGGCCGGCGGCGCGGCCTTCAATCCCGGCAACTACTATTATGTCGGCGGCAATTCGAAATTCTATGGCGCGGTGCTGATCCGCTACCGCAAGGAAGACTTTTCCGCCATGGAGCATTTCGGCGGCGTCTCGCCGGCATGGCCGTTCTCCTACGAGGAGTTCGAGCCGTGGTATTCGAAGGCCGAACAGCTTTTTCGCGTGCGCGGCACACTGGGCGAAGACCCGACAGAGCCCTTCCATTCGATTCCCTACGCTTTCAAACCCGTGCCCGACGAGGCGCCGATCGCGCGCGCCCGTGCCGAATTGAAGGGGCTCGGCCTGCATCCTGCATCGCTGCCGCTCGGTGTCGACATTGACGCCTGGCTGAAGGACGGCAGGACAGGCTGGGACGCGTTTCCCAATGCCGGCCAGGGCAAGGTCGATGCGCAGACCGGACCGCTGGCGGCGGCCCTTGCCGACCCGAACATCCGGCTCGAGACCGGTGCCCATGTCGACTATCTGGAGGCATCGCCGGATGGCAGGTCGATTGCCGCCATCCATTACACGCAGAAGGGCGCGCAAAAGACGCTCTCGCCGAAGCTGGTCATCCTCTCGGCCGGCGCCGTCAACTCCGCCGTGATCCTGCTGCGCTCGCCTTCCTCCGATGGAAAGGGTCTTGCCAACAGCTCAGACCAGGTCGGCCGCAACTTCATGAACCACAATTCGAGCGCCATGCTGGCGATCGACCCGCGCCGCCGCAACGACGCCGTCTACCAGAAGACGTTGATGCTCAACGATTACTATCTGTCGGACGGCAAGGGCGGCAAGCCGCTCGGCAATGTGCAACTGCTCGGCAAGATCGACGGCAACATGCTGAGGGCCAACGTGAAATTGGCGCCAAAATTCGCGCTCGACTTCATGGCCGGCCATGCCGTCGACTGGTATCTGATGTGCGAGGACCTGCCCGACCCCGAGAGCCGCATCATGGTCGACGGCAAGGACATCGTCATGCAGTGGCGGCGCTCCAACATGCAGTCGCTGGAAGGCCTGACCAAGGTGATGCGCGAGAATTTCCGCGCTTGCGGCTATCCGATCGTGCTGTCGCGTCCCTTCGACAAGCGCACGCCCTCGCACCAGTGCGGCACGGTGAGGATGGGCGACGATCCGGGCAGCTCGCCGCTCGACCCGTTCTGCCGCGCCTACGATCACCAGAACCTGTTCGTCGTCGACGGCGGCTTCCTGCCGACCTCGGCCGCGGTCAACCCGGCGCTGTCGATTGCGGCGCAGGCGCTGCGCGTGGCCGATCACATCCGCAAAACGGAGCTTTCCGCATGACCCGCCCGGCGGCCATCATCACGGGCGGCGCGCGGGGCATCGGACTGGCCTGCGCCGAGGCATTGGCCGATGCCGGCTTCGACATCCTGGTCGCCGACTTGGCCGACAAGCCTGCCGACGGACTTGCAAGGAATATCACCGCGCGCGGCGCGAAGTTCGCCTATGCAAGCTGCGACATCGCCGATCTCGGCGCCCACGCGGCGCTGGTTGAGACCGCGATGGGCGCCTTCAGCCGCATCGATTGCCTGGTCAACAATGCCGGCGTCGGCGCCGTCGTGCGCGGCGATCTGCTGGAGCTGAAGCCGGAGAATTTCGACCGCGCCCTCGGCATCAATCTGCGCGGCACCGTGTTCCTCAGCCAGGCCGTCGCCAAGGCCATGCTGGCGAAACCAAGCGATCAGGCGAAATCGATCATCACCATCACCTCGATCAGCGCCGAAGCGGCCTCGCCGGAGCGCGCGGACTACTGCGTCTCGAAAGCCGGCCTGTCGATGTGGGTGAAAACACTGGCGCTGCGACTCGCTGCAGAAGGGATCGGCGTGTTCGAGGTGCGGCCTGGCATCATCCGCACCGACATGACATCAGGCGTTGCCGCCAAATATGACGCGCTGATCGAAGGCGGTCTGGTGCCAGCCAAACGCTGGGGCGAGGCATCGGATATCGGCGCCGTGGTGGCCGCGCTTGCCAGCGGCAAGTTCGGCTTTTCGACCGGCTCGATCATCAATGTCGACGGTGCGCTCTCCATACCGCGGCTCTGAACGGATGAGACAATGACGGATTACATCATCGTTGGCGCCGGCCCGGCCGGCTGCGTTCTGGCCAACCGGCTGAGCGAGGATCCCTCGAATTCGGTGCTGCTGCTGGAAGCCGGCGGCAAGGACTGGCATCCGCTGATCCACATGCCGGCCGGCTTCGCCAAGATGACCAAGGGCATCGCCTCGTGGGGCTGGTCGACTGTGCCGCAGAAGCACATGAAGGACCGCGTCTTCTGGTACACGCAGGCCAAGGTGGTCGGCGGCGGCTCCTCGATCAACGCCCAGATCTACACGCGCGGCAATGCCCGCGACTACGACGCGTGGGAGAAGGAAGAGGGCCTCGCCGGATGGGCCTATCGCGACGTGCTGCCCTATTTCAAGCGCGCCGAGAACAACCAGCGCTACGCCAACGACTTCCATGGCGACCAGGGGCCGCTCGGCGTCTCCAACCCGATCTCGCCGCTGCCGATCTGCGAAGCCTATTTCCGCGCCGGCCAGGAGATGGGCATCCCCTTCAACCCGGACTTCAATGGCGCCAGCCAGGAGGGCGTCGGCTACTACCAACTGACCCAGAAGGACGCGCGGCGCTCGTCCGCATCGGTCGCCTATCTGAAGCCGATCCGCGCCCGCAAGAACCTGAGCGTCAGGACAGACGTGCTGGTCACCCGCATCGTCGTCGAGAAGGGCCGCGCCGTTGGTGTCGAGGTCGTCGACAGGCCGGGCGGCGAAAAGACGATCCTGCGTGCCGGGCGCGAGGTGATCGTCTCCTCCGGCGCCATCGGTTCGCCCAAGCTTTTGATGCAGTCCGGCATCGGCCCGGCCGACCATCTGAGATCGGTCGGCGTGACGCCGGTCCACGACCTGCCGGGCGTCGGCTCCAACATGCAGGACCATCTCGACCTGTTCGTCATCGCCGAATGCACCGGCGACCACACCTACGACAACTACGCCAAGCTGCACCGCACGATGTGGGCCGGCCTGCAGTATCTGCTTTTGAAGAAAGGGCCGGTGGCCTCCAGCCTGTTCGAGACCGGCGGCTTCTGGTACGCCGACCCGACCGCCGCTTCGCCCGACATCCAGTTCCACCTTGGCCTCGGCTCCGGCATCGAAGCCGGCGTCGAGAAGTTGAAGAACCCCGGCGTCACCCTGAACTCCGCCTTCCTGCGCCCACGCTCGCGCGGCACGGTGCGGCTGAAGAGCGCCGACCCCGCCGACCATCCGCTGATCGACCCGAACTACTGGTCTGAGCCCTACGATCGCGACATGTCGATCAAGGGCCTCCGGCTGGCGCGCGACATCATGCGGCAGAAGGCGCTTGCCCCTTACGTGCTGCGCGAGGTCCTGCCGGGCCCTGCCCTGCAGAGCGATGACGAACTGTTCGACTATGCCTGCCGCAGTTCCAAGACCGACCATCATCCGGTCGGCACCTGCCGCATGGGCCATGACGACATGGCCGTGGTGACGCCTGACCTCAAGCTGCGCGGCATCGAAGGATTGCGGGTATGCGACGCCTCGGTGATGCCGCGCGTCCCCTCCTCCAACACCAACGCGCCGACCATCATGGTCGGCGAAAAGGGCGCCGACCTGATCCTCGGCCGCGAACCTTTGCCGCCGGCCGTTTTCTCCGGCAACCGCGCCGCTTGAGGAGAGAGTCATGATCAGGCATTGCGTCTTCGTCAAATTCCGCAGCGACGTCAGCCCGGCCGAACGCGCGGCGATCCACGCCGATCTGGAAGCTTTGCGCTGGGCGATCGAAGGCATGGACAAGGTCCATTTCAGCGCCAATGTCAGTCCGGAACCCTTTGCGCGCGGCTTCAGCCACGGCTTCACCATCGACTTCCGCGATGCCGCCGCCCGCGACGCCTATCTGGTGCACGAGGCTCATCAGGGTGCCGGCGCCAGGCTGGTCGCCGCCCTCGAAGGCGGCACCGACGGGCTGATGGTTGTCGATCTGGACATTCTCGGCTGACCGGCCGAGAAATTACCCCAGACGCAATGCGACGACGCCGGCGACGATGCTGAGCGCCGCCGCACCCCGCCAGCGCGTCGTATTCTCGCCCAGTGCGAAGACCGAGATCATCATGGCGAACAGGATCGAGGTCTCGCGCAGCGAAGCCACCGAGGCGATCGGCGCCTTGGTCATTGCCCACATGACGATCCAGTAGGCGGCGCCGCTGAGCACGCCGGTGAACAGCCCCGCCTTCCAGTCGCGCGCCAGCAGCGGAAGCGACTGCGGCCCACGGAAGACGATGCACAGCACCAGCGCCCAGAGAGCATCGCAGATGAACAGCCAAGCGGCATAGCTTGTCGCGGTCGCCGCCAGCCGCGCGCCGCTGCCGTCGGACAGCGTGTAGCTGGCGATGAAGATCGAGGTGCCCAACGCGAAGCAGACCGCGCGCAGGTTGAAGCGCTCCAGATGCACGCCGCCGCGAAACGACATCACCAGCGTGCCGGCCGACAGCAGCAGGATACCGAGAATGGCCAGCGGCGCGGGGAACTCCCGCACGACCACCATGCCGCCGAGTGCCGCGAGCAGCGGCGCCGTGCCGCGCGCCAGCGGATAGGTCTGGGCGAAATCGCCGGCCTTGTAGGCGCCGATCAGGAAGGTCCGGTAGCCCATGTGGAAGAAGACCGAGGCGAGGATGAATGGCCACACCTCGGCCTTAGGCACCTCGACGAAGGGCAGCACGAGCAGCGCGGCGAAACCCATGCCGAGCGTCATCAGCGTGATCGACAGGAAGCGGTCGAGATGCACTTTGACCAGCGCGTTCCAGATCGCGTGCATGGCGGCGGCGGCAAGCACCGCGAAGAAGACGAAAAGCGTCATGCCTTGGTCATCCGCCTCCGGAAGTCGTAGCGAGGCCTGGCGTCTCGAGGTCGATATCGATCCTCAGCGGAAAATGGTCGGACGCGATCTCGCCGATGTCGGCGCCGACCGAGCGCACGCGCGTGGCAAGCATGCCGCCGACGAAGCAATGGTCGAGCCGGCGCTTTGCCAGCCTGCCGTCGATGATCTTTTCATGGGTGTGGAAATCGGCCACCGGCTCGCTGGCGACGGCGGCGGCATCGACGAAACCGTCGCGATAGGCCGCCCCCCGGTGGTACGGTGTGCCGCCGACGATGCGCCGGTACTCGGCGCTATCAGGCTCCATGTTGAAGTCGCCCAGCCAGATTGCCGCCAGCGGGTTCTCCGGCTCCGGCCCGCCATTGCTCCAGTTGCGCTGCGGTTCGTCGTCGGCGCCGCTCCACGGGCCGCCCTCGGACGGCGCCCGGCGATGCTCGGCCAGCAGATAGTCGATCTGCTCCAGCCGCTCCTCGGCGGCAATGTGCGCGAGATGCAGCGAGACGACCCGCACCGGCCCTGACGGCGCGCGGATCATGCATTCGAGCGCGGCGTTGCGCGTGTTGAGCGGGCGCACGGTGCGGCGCAGCGGCAGCGTATGCAAC
>NZ_RZOF01000376.1:0-5867 GCF_003998955.1 Mesorhizobium sp. M4B.F.Ca.ET.017.02.2.1
GTTCGAGACGGATTAAATACGCCTGCGGCAACGTTCTTCGAATGTAGAACATTCGAAACCGGAGGACCGCCATGCGTAGACTTATTCTCGTTGCCGCCACCGCACTTGCCGCCGTTACCGCCGGCGCGGCGCTGTCGCAAGACGCAAAGATGAGTTTCTTCGTCACCAGCGTCGGCTCCGGGAAGGGCGCCGATCTCGGTGGGCTGAAAGGCGCCGACGCGCACTGCGCGTCGCTTGCGGAGGCAGCCGGCGTCAAGGGCAAGACCTGGCATGCCTATCTGTCGACCAGCGCCGAGGATGCGCGCGACCGCATCGGCAAGGGTCCGTGGGTCAACGCCAAGGGCGTCAAGATCGCCGACGATGTCGCCTCGCTGCATGGCGATGCCAACGCCATCAGCAAGGAGACGGCGCTCAATGAAAAGGGCGAGGTGGTCAACGGCCGCGGCGACAAGCCGAACCGCCATGACGTGCTGACCGGCTCGAAACCCGACGGCACGAAGATCGCCGACCAGACCTGCGGCGACTGGACGATGAGCGGCGCGGAGGGGGTGGCCATGATGGGCCATCACGACCGCACCGGGCTCGACGATTCGGCAGCCGCCAAGTCATGGAATTCCTCGCATGCCTCGCGTGGCGGCTGCAGCCAGGAGGCGCTGAAGGGCACCGGCGGCGACGGCCTGTTCTATTGCTTCGCCGTCGAATGACCGCTGGAGAGCGGGGCTGACATCACGCGGCTGTGATGTCGCGCGCATGCACCGCAGGCCGGGCGAGCTTTCACCGCTCGCCCGGAGTTGCTAGGATCGGCCGACTCTCCCACACCAACATAGTGAGGAATTCCCATGGCTGCTCCCAGCGTAGCATTGGTCTGGTATCTGGTGATCGCCGGCCCACAGGGCGGCATGGTGGTGCTGCCCAGCACCTTCGACACCCGCGAACAGTGCACCAACGCCGTCACCGAATACCAGAAGCAGCCGACCCCTCAGGGATGGGCGGTGCAGTGCGTGCCGAGCGCCTCGCCGTTCACCGACGAAGGGGATGCCGAAGAGCCTTCGGCACAGTAGCTTCAGCGCCGTGCGCTGACCGTCAGTTGCGGCTTGTTGCTAATGGTCTGGAACACCACACAATAGCGTTCGGTGAGTTTGAGCAGCGAATCGATACGCTCCTGCGGCTCGTCGGTGTCGAGATCGAAACTGAGCCGGATTTCGCGGAAGCCGACCGGTGCGTCCCTGGCGACGCCCAGCGTGCCGCGAAAGTCGAGATCCCCCTCCGCCTGCACGGTGGCATTGCCAAGCTTGAACTCCAGCGCCGTCGCCACCGCCTTCAGGGTAACGCCGGCGCAAGCGACCAGCGCCTCCAGCAGCATGTCGCCGGAGCAGAGCTCGAGCCCGGAGCCGCCGGTCGCCGGATGAAGGCCGGCGATGGCCAGCGCCCTGCCCGTCTCGACCTTGCAGGCGATCGACTGGTCGTCGACCGAGCCCCTTGCCCTAAGCGTGATCAGCGCGCGCGAGGCATCCTCTCGATAGGCGTCCTTCAGCGGCGCCTGCATGGCCTTGAGTGCGGTCGCGTCCATTTGCGCTCCTTTCGATATTCTTTGGTGGTTGATAGCACATTATTCCAGCTTGGGTTCCTTTCCCCCGCCCTAGGCGAGGCGAGGAACCCAAGTGTCGAGACGCCCCCTTTGACTTCGACAGGCTCAGCCATACCTATGCGGAAGTCGTTCCCGCGGAGGCGTCATGCGGTTCAAGCTGAAACTCGTTCCCCTCGCCCTGCTGTTGCTTGCCGCGTTCGCGCCGGCTGGTCTCGCCGAAACGCCGGAACGGCCGGCGCCCGCGGGCGGCGTGCTGTCGCTCCTGCCACAGCCGCAGACGACGAACCACTCGATCACCATCGCCGGGCGCAAGCTGGACTATCAGGCTAAGGCCGCCACCCTGTCGCTGCTCTCCGGCAAGGGCGATGTCACAGCCGAGATCTTCTACGTCGCCTACACGCTGCGGCCATCGGAGGGCGAGGCGAAGGCTGCCCCTCGCCCCATCACCTTCGTGTTCAACGGCGGGCCGGGCGCGGCCTCCGCCTATCTGCATCTCGGCGCGCTCGGGCCGCGCGTCGTCATGACCGGTGCAGCTGGAGAATTCCTGCCCTCACCGCAAAAGCTCATCGACAATCCCGACAGCTGGCTCGACATGACCGACCTCGTCTTCGTCGATCCGGTCGGGACCGGCTACAGCCGCGAGGCGCCCGGCCAGGACACGCACGATTTCTGGGACGTCAGCCAGGACGCCAGCTCGATCGGCGCCTTCATCCGGCTCTATCTCGCCCAGAACGGCCGCACCGGGTCGCCGCTTTTCCTTGCCGGGGAAAGCTATGGCGGGTTCCGTGCGGCGCTGCTTGCCCGCACGCTGCAGGAGGATGTCGGCATCAGCCCGAACGGCATCGTGCTGATCTCTCCGGCGCTGGAGTTCATGCTAGTGCAGCCGGACGAATTCGAGCCGCTGCACTGGGCGCTCGAACTGCCCTCGCTGGCGGCGGTGCGCCTCAGCAGCGAAGGCGTCAGCGGGGATGCGTTGCGGGAAAGGCTCGCCGAGGTCGAGCATTATGCCATGGGCGACTACCTCACCGCTTTGACCAGCGGGCTGGAACAAGGCGGAAAGCTGGCGAGCCAGCGCGTGGCTGATATCACCGGACTGCCGCTCGAGCTCGTCCAGCACAATTTCGCCCGCGTCCCGACCGGCCTGTTCGCGCGAGAATTCGCCCGCGCCAAAGGCAAGGTGCTGAGCCCGTATGACGGCATGATCGGCACGGCCGACATCGCGCCAGAGAGCGGACGCATCGCAGGACCCGATCCCGTGCTCGACCGCAGTGTGCCGGCGCTGACCTCGGCCTTCGTCGGCTATGTCCGCGACGAGCTCAATTTCCACACCGACATCAGCTACCGGCTGCTCAATGGCGAGGTCACCCACAATTGGGACTACGGCACCTCGCGGCAAGGCTATGCCGGCGTGATGGATGATCTGCAGCGGGCGCGTTCACTCAACCCCGCGCTCGGCGTCGTCATCGTCAACGGCTACACCGACCTCGTCACGCCCTATCTCGCCTCGCGTTATC
This sequence comes from Mesorhizobium sp. M4B.F.Ca.ET.017.02.2.1, assembly GCF_003998955.1. Classification (NCBI taxonomy): domain Bacteria; kingdom Pseudomonadati; phylum Pseudomonadota; class Alphaproteobacteria; order Hyphomicrobiales; family Phyllobacteriaceae; genus Mesorhizobium; species Mesorhizobium sp. M4B.F.Ca.ET.017.02.2.1. Next base: position 3,103 of record NZ_RZOF01000376.1, read on the forward strand.
TGGTGAATCAGGTTCCGCCGCTTTCCGACGCAAAGCCTATCCGCCTCGATGTCGTCGAGGGCGGCCACATGATGTATTTCAGGGCGGACGGAAGGCGAGCGCTGAAGGAGGCGGCCGCGGAGCTTTATCAGGCAACGCAGTGAGGCCTGCGGCTCACGAACAGGTTTCGCTGCCGGCCGTTGACGGACGGCGCCCGGAAAGGGCTTCGACCGCGTCTTCGATGCCGACAGGCTGCCTCTCGACGTCCTCCAGATACAGTCGCCCGCTTACGATCCGATCGTCGACGATCTCGAACAGGGTGACCCCGCGCACCTCGAAGGGTTTTCCGTCGCGGCGAGTGCCGGACCAATGCCATTCGGTCCAGGTCGTGTCGCCGTCCCGGACCGAGCGCATGACCGTCGCATGGAAGTCAGGTATCCCTGCGAACATGGCCTCCCAGTTGGCGCGCATCTGGTCGCGGCCAACGAAGGCTCTGCCCGGGTGCGTCGGCTGTTCGCTTCGATAGTTCTCGTGGATGAGAGCGGCGACAGCGTCGAGCTGATGCGCGTTCATCGCCCTCACCAGTCGATCGATCACGTCAGTCATCGAAGCTTCCGGACCTATGCAGCGCACGCATTGGCGCGCCTCTCCATAGTCCACTGCCGGGGTCAGCCGCGCCGATCAATCCGCGAGTTGCAAAATTACCTGATCGGGCGATGACCGTCCAGCATTGCAAGACGTCGAACATCCGTGTGCCGCAAGCGTCAGGTGAATGCAGGCCGCCAGGCCTGTGCCCCAACGCAAGGCCGGAGCTGGCGTAGCGCCGTGCGGGCCATCGCCCGTATAGGCTGATCCTGTTGGGCCAAGGGGTTTGGCTCAATGCAAGCAACGTCCGCAAAGCGGTGCCGCATGGCCGATGTCGCCATTCTCGATAGCCGCGAAAGGGTGCTGGCCGGCATCCTCCTGACCGGCGGCGCCTATTTCCTGTTTTCGGCGCAGGACGCAGCGATCAAGCTGCTGGTCGTCGGCATCAGCGTCTGGCAGATCATGTTCTTCCGCTCGGTCACCATCCTTGCCGCCTGCGCGGCGATCGGCGGGCGGCGCCTGTTCACCGATACTGCGCGCTCGCCCATCGTGCGGCCGATGCTGGTGCGCAGCGCCTTCACGCTGGCGGCCTGGCTTTGCTACTACAATGCCGCCCGCACCCTGCAGCTCGCCGAGCTCACCACCATCTACTATGCCGCTCCGATCATCGTCACCGTGCTGTCGGTGTTCATGCTTGGCGAGAAGGTGCCGCTGCTGCGCTGGCTGGCGGTGCTGATCGGCTTTGCCGGCGTATTCGTCGCCTGCGATCCGACCCATCTCGGCATCTCGCTGCCGATGGTCCTGGTGCTGGCCGCGGCCCTGCTTTGGGGCATCGCCGTCGTGCTTTTGCGCAAGATAGCGATGCAGGAGCGCACGACGATCCAGCTCGTGCTCAACAATTTCTACTTCCTGCTCTTCTCCGTGGCGCCGGCGCTGATCTGGTGGCGGACGCCCGACGGCGGCCAGTTGCTGCTTCTGGCCAGCGTCGGTGCGCTCGGCGGCATGGCGCAGTATCTTCTGTTCGAAGGCATGAAAAGGGCGCCGGTGTCGATCGTGGCGCCGTTCGAGTACACGTCGCTGGTCTGGGCCTTCGCGCTCGGCTTCGCCATCTGGGGCGACGTGCCGCGCCGCGAGGTGTTCCTTGGGGCGGCGCTGATCGTCGCCGCCGGCCTGCTCGTCATCGGCAACGAGCATTTCCGCAAACGGCTCTAGCATGACAACTGACGGAACCATGCCGGTAGGGCGACGTAGACTGAGGACATGACCGATTCCCTCGAGATGACTGATACATTGGCCGATGGCGCGACGAGCGCCGCCGAGCGAACCTTGGGCATCGTCCTGGTGTCGGCTTCCGCCGTCGTGTTCGGCCTCACCGGCGTGCTGACAAAATCGATCCACGCCGATCCGCTGACGATCACCTGCTGGCGCGGTTTCGTCGGCTCGATCCTGATCACGCTTTATGTGCTGTGGCGGCGGCGCCGCTCCGGCGGGCGCGAAAGCCTGCGGCTCGGCTGGCGCGGCTGGCTGCTGGCGCTGGAAGGCGCAGCCGCCAGCATCGCCTTCATCGCGGCGTTCAAATTCACCTATGTCGCCAATGTCGCCGTCATCTACGCGACCTCGCCTTTCATCGCCGCATTGCTCGCCTTCCTGCTGGTGCGGGAAAAATTCCGGCTGCAGACGATGCTTGCCGCCGCCGTGTCGCTGTGCGGCGTCGGCATCATGGTGTGGTCGGGCTTCGGCACCGGCCATCTCTTCGGCGATGGGCTGGCGCTGCTGATGACAACCGGCAGCGCGCTCTACATGATCATGGTGCGCGCCTTCCGCGACACGCCTGTTGTGTGGGCTGGCGCGGTGTCGGCCTTCCTTCTGTTCGTCCTCGGCTGGTTCGTCACCGATCCGCTGGCGGTCTCGGCACGGGATGCGCTGCTGCTGGCCACGTTCGGCGGCTCCTTCGCGCTGGCGTCGATCCTGTGGACGGAAGGCTCGCGGCTGATCCCGGCGCCCGAATCAGGCCTGCTCGGCTCGGCCGAAGTGCCGTTCGCGATCGCGTTCGCTTTCCTGTTCCTCGGCGAGATCCCACCGGCCGCCAGCATCATCGGTGGAGCGATCGTGCTTTGCGCGGTGTTTGCCCATGCCGGGCGCGACTGGCTGGCGGCAGGGCGCGCGGCCAACTGAAAAATATTTTTCGGGTCATGGAACCA
>NZ_RZOF01000377.1:0-5836 GCF_003998955.1 Mesorhizobium sp. M4B.F.Ca.ET.017.02.2.1
GATCATGAAGCTGTACATGAAGCGCAGCAGCACGGCGATCAGAAGCACGCGCTGCATCTTCGGCAGCTGGATGTAGCGGAACACCGCCCAGCGCGAGGCACCGTCGATCTTGGCCGCCTGGTAGAAGGCATCCGGGATCGAGACCAGGCCGGCATAGCAGAGCAGCACGACGAGGCTGGTCCAGTGCCAGACATCCATGATGATGACGGTGACCCAGGCGTCGATCGGATCCTGGACATAGTTGTAGTCGATGCCGAGCGCATTGACGTAGTAGCCGAGCAGGCCGATGTCGTTGCGGCCGAAGACCTGCCAGATCGTGCCGACGACATTCCACGGGATCAGCAGCGGCAACGCCATCAGCACCAGGCAGACCGGCACGCCCCAGCCCTTCTTCGGCATGTTGAGCGCGATGAAGATGCCGAGCGGCACCTCGATGATGAGGATGATGAAGGAGAAGATCAGGTTGCGGACCATCGCTTCCCAGAAGCGGTCGGAGGACAACAGCTCCTCGAACCACTCGGTGCCAGCCCAGAAGAAGACGTTGTTGCCGAAGGTGTCCTGCACCGAATAATTGACGACGGTCATCAGCGGGATGACGGCCGAGAACGCCACCAGCACCAGCACCGGCAGGACAAGGAACCAGGCCTTGTTGTTCCAGGTCTTTTCCATCTATGCCCCCATCTCGACGCGCCAGGAATCGGCATAGATGTTGATGCCTGCAGGGTCGAAGCGAACCTTCGGATCGGCCGGCACGGTGTCGTCCTCGCCGATGACGGCGGCGATCTCGCGGCCCTCGAGGCTGGCGCGGACCACCTTATGGCGACCGACATCCTCGACCTTGCTGACCTTGACGGCCATGCCGTCGCGGCCGAGCCTGACATATTCGGGACGGATGCCGAGCTCGATCGAGCCGGCGCCGGCGTTCGCGCCGACAGTCTTGGGCACGCCCGGCAGTTCGATGCGCTGGCTGCCGATCGTCGCTGTCCTGCCGTCGATCGCCACCGGCATGACGTTCATGCCGGGCGAGCCGATGAAATAGCCGACAAAGGTGTGGCGCGGGCGCTCGAACAGTTCGGCCGGCGTGCCGATCTGGACGATCTCGCCGTCATACATGACCACCACCCGGTCGGCGAAGGTCAGCGCCTCGGTCTGGTCGTGCGTGACATAGACCATGGTGTAGCCGAAGCGGCGATGCAGCTGCTTCAACTGCGAGCGCAGCACCCATTTCATATGCGGATCGATGACGGTGAGCGGCTCGTCGAACAGAATGGCGTTGACGTCGGAGCGGACCAGGCCGCGACCGAGCGAGATCTTCTGCTTCTGGTCGGCGGTCAGGCCGCGCGCTTTCCTGTTAGCCCATGACGCGAGATCGATCATCTCCAGCGTCTCGCGCACCTTGCGGTCGACATCGGCTTCCGGCACGCCGCGGTTGCGCAACGGGAAGGCCAGATTGTCGTAGACGGTCATCGTGTCGTAGATGACCGGGAACTGGAACACCTGAGCGATGTTGCGTTCCTGCGTCGACAGCCTGGTGACGTCCTTGCCGTTGAACAGCAACTGGCCGTGCGAAGGGTGCAGCAGCCCCGAAATGATGTTGAGCAGCGTGGTCTTGCCGCAGCCGGAAGGCCCGAGCAGCGCATAGGCGCCGCCATCCTCGAAGGTGTGATGCACCTCCTTCAGGGCGAAATCTGAGTCCTTCTGCGGATTGGGCAGATAGGAGTGGCGGATGTGGTTGACGTCGATGCGTGCCATCGCTTCCTCCTCAAGCCGCCAGCTTCGGCGCGGCGACGGCGCGGCCGTTTCCGTCGAAGACCATGATGTGGCGCGGGTCGATGAAGACCTCGACTTCGGCGTCCGGCTCGAAGTCGCGGATGCCGTGGGTCAGCATCACCCAGCGCGCGTCGGCGAAATCGAGATGGATGAAGCTCTCCGAGCCGGTGATCTCGGTGATGGTGACCTTGGCGCGCACCGGCACGGCGGCTGCGTTGGGGCGCTCCAGCGACAGATGGTGGGGCTGGAAGCCGATCGTATAGCTTGCATCGGCGATGCCGACGAGCTCCGCCGGCACCGGCAGGGTGACGCCGCCTTCCAGCAGGAAGACCGCACCCTTCTTGGCAAGCACGATGGTGTTGAGCGGCGGGTGGGCGTCACGAGGTCGACCGGCTTGCGGAACACCTCGATGGTCGGTCCGAACTGGGTGATGCGGCCTTCGGCGAGCGTCGCCGTATTGCCGCCGAGCAGCAGCGCCTCGTGCGGCTCGGTGGTGGCGTAGACGAAGATTGTGCCGGCGGCGGCGAAGATCTTCGGCAGCTCGGCGCGCAACTCCTCGCGCAATTTGTAGTCGAGATTGGCGAGCGGCTCGTCAAGCAGGACCAGGCTGGCGTTCTTGACGATGGCGCGCGCCAGCGCGGTGCGCTGCTGCTGACCGCCGGAAAGGCTGAGCGGCGTGCGGTCGAGATAGGGCGTGAGCTTCAGGAGTGCCGCGGCGTTGCGCACTTCCTTGTCGATCTTCGACTGCTCGGCGCCGGCGACCCTGAGCGGCGAGGCGATATTCTCGTAGACTGTCATCGCCGGGTAATTGATGAACTGCTGGTAGACCATGGCGACGTTGCGCTTCTGCACCGGCTGGCCGGTGACATCCTTGCCGTCGAACCAGACCGAGCCTGACGTCGGCGCGTCGAGACCGGCCATCAGCCGCATCAGGCTGGTCTTGCCTGACAGCGTCGGGCCGAGCAGCACGTTGAGCGAGCCATGCTGAAGTGTCAGCGACACGTCACGGATGTGCTCCGCCGCGCCGACCGTCTTCGACACGTTTCTCAGTTCCAGCATGATGCCTCCTCCGCGGCTCTGTGCATCACACGGCCATCCTATTCGGCTGCCGCGACGTGGCGGCGGCTTATTCCACGCATGAATTCGTCGAGCGTCGCCGCCTGCTCTCGGCTGAGATGCAGGCCGCGCTTGGTCCGGCGCCACAATACATCCTCGGCGGTCAGCGCCCACTCGTTTTGGACCAGATAGCGTACCTCGGCCTCATAGAGATCGGCGCCGAAGTTGCGGCCGAGATCGGCATTCGACTTGGCGAGGCCCAGCACGGCCTGCGCCAGCGTGCCGTAGAGCCGGGTCAGCCGGCGCGCCAGGCCCTGGTCGAGGAACGGATAGGCGCTCTTCAGTTTCGCCACTTGCGCCTCGAAGCCGGTGGCAGGGAAGTTGCCGCCCGGCAAAGGCGCGTCCGCCGTCCAGCGCTTGCCGCGCTTGCCAAGGAAGCCTTCGATCTTTTCCAGCATCGATTCCGACAGCCGGCGATAGGTGGTGATCTTGCCGCCGAATGCGTTGATGATCGGCGCTGCCCCCTCGCCGCCATCGGACTTCAGCACGTAGTCGCGGGTCGCTTCCTGCGCCTTGGAGGCGCCGTCGTCATAGAGCGGGCGCACGGCCGAATAGGTCCAGACGATGTCCGAGCGCTTGACGGCCTGAGCGAAATATTCGCTCGCCGCCGCGCACAGATAGTCGATCTCGGTGTCGCTGATCTTCACCTCATGCGGATCGCCCGGATAGTCGCGGTCGGTGGTGCCAATCAGCGTGAACTCTTCCTCGTAAGGAATGGCGAAGATGATGCGGCCGTCCTTGTTCTGGAAGAAATAGGCGCGCGGGTCGTCGAACTTCTTGGCGATGACGATGTGGCTGCCTTGCACGAGACGGACATTGTGGACGTCGTTCTGGCCGACCGTCGCCGACAGCACGTGGTCGACCCAGGGGCCGGCGGCGTTGACCAGAAGCCTGGCCTTGACTTCCTCGGTCTCGCCGGTGCGCACGTCCTCGAGCCGGATTGCCCAGAGGTCGCCGTCACGGCGCGCGCCGACGACCTTGGTGCGGGTGCGGATGATCGCGCCGCGGTCGGCCGCATCGCGAGCATTCAGCGCTACCAGCCTGGCATCGTTGACCCAGCCGTCGGAATATTCGAAGGCCTTGCGGAACAGCGGCTTCAGCGGCTTGCCGGCCGGGTCCCTCGCCATGTCCAGCGTCTTCGTCGCCGGCAGCAGTTTGCGGCCGCCAATGTGGTCGTAGAGGAAAAGGCCGAGCCGAATCAGCCAGGCCGGCCGCAGGCCCTCGGCATAGGGCAGCACGAAACGCATCGGCCAGATGATGTGCGGCGCGTTCTTCCAGAGAACTTCGCGCTCCATCAGCGCTTCGCGCACCAGGCGGAATTCGTAGAACTCGAGATAGCGCAGGCCGCCATGGATCAGCTTGGTCGAGCCGGACGAGGTGCCGCTGGCCAGATCGTTCATCTCGGCGAGAAAGACCGAGAAGCCGCGACCAACTGCGTCGCGGGCGATGCCGCAGCCGTTGATGCCGCCGCCAATGACAAAAATGTCATGGATCGGTGATGCGTCCAAGAAGTCCTCCAGCGATTTCGCATTGCAGCATTTTTGGTCTTTTGCGAAACCGTCACGGAATTAATTCGAAATAGGAACGAATGTCAAACGAAATATCACGGGCGTGTGATGACGCTGCGGAGATGGCCTAGCCGAGCGATGTTTCGATCAGTTGAACCTCGGCTTCGTCGCAGATCTTGCGCACCGAGGGGATGTCGCAGCGGTCGGTGATGAAGGTGTTGACCTGCGACAGATGGCCGATGCGGACCGGCGCGGTGCGCTCGAACTTGGTCTGGTCGGAAACCAGGATGACGTGCCTTGCGTTGGCGATGATGGCTTGCGCAACCTTGACCTCGCGAAAGTCGAAATCGAGCAGCGCGCCATCATGGTCGATGGCCGAGGCGCCAATGACGGCGTAGTCGACCTTGAACTGCCGGATGAAATCGACGGCCGCCTCGCCGACGACACCGCCGTCAGAGCCGCGCACGACGCCGCCGGCGATCACTACCTCGATCGAAGGATAGACACGCATCCTATTGGCAACATTGATATTATTGGTGATGACCATGAGGCCGTTGTGGTCCAGCAAGGCCTTGCTGACGGACTCGGTAGTGGTGCCGATGTTGATGAACAGTGAGGCGTTGTCGGGGATCAGCCTGGCGGCGGCGCGGCCGATCGCCTCCTTCTCATCGGCGGCGATCTTGCGGCGCGCCTCATATTCCATGTTCTCGATCCCGGACGGGAACAGCGCCCCGCCATGGATGCGGGTGAGCAGCCTCTGGTCGCAGAGGTCGTTGAGGTCCTTGCGGATGGTCTGCGGCGTCACGTTGAAATGCGTTGCCAGGTCGTCGACCAGCACGCGGCCATGGTCCTTGGCCATCTGGATGATCTCGGCATGACGCGGCGACAGAAACATCGCTCTCCCTCCCGTTTTCGTTTTTCTTGTCTATATCGCAAAACGAAAGCGATGAAAAGGGATAAGCCGGCTAACGAAAACCATATGATCCCAAAGCCAAACCGGCCGCAAGCTGCGGCGAGTTGCTTCAGGTGGGGCGGCGAGCGATTTCGGTGATGACGTCGAATGCCGCCTCGACATCGGCCGCCGTCGCCTCGAACTGGCCGGCCTGGAAACGGATCGCGATCGTGCCATCGACCTTTGTCTGCGTCAGGTAGATGCGGCCGTCATCGTTGATGGCATTGACAAGGCGAAGATTGTGCTCGTCGGGGTTGGCGCCCGGTCCTGCCCGATGCCGGAACGAAAACAGCGACAGCATTGGCTCGGTCACGATCTCGAAGTCCGCCTCCCCCGCAAGCCGCGCGGCGAGAGCCTGGCTCCAGGTGACGTGATTGCGGATCATGGTGCGCAATCCTTCCAGCCCATGGGCGCGAAGCAGGAACCAGAGTTTCAGCGCCCGGAACCGGCGACCGAGCGGCACCGACCATTCCGAGTAGTTGATGATGCC
>NZ_RZOF01000378.1:0-5774 GCF_003998955.1 Mesorhizobium sp. M4B.F.Ca.ET.017.02.2.1
CGATGGTGGAGCCGCGGCCCCCGCCGATGTCGCACGCGGCGGCCCTGTGCCGGGCACCGCCGCCGAATCCAAGCTGATGGCGCAGCCGTCCACGCTGCCTGCCGACCAATTGCTGCCGCAGGAGGAAAACCGCGACCGCGTCGAGGATTTCAAGACCAACCCGGTGCATGCCGCCCTCGAGGACCCGGTCTCGACCTTCTCGATCGACGTCGACACCGCCTCCTATTCCTTCGTGCGGCGCTCGCTGAAGGAAGGCTACCTGCCGCAGGCCGACACCGTGCGCGTCGAAGAGATGATCAACTACTTCCCCTACGACTGGAAGGGACCGGATGCGGCCTCGACTCCGTTCAACTCGACCGTCAGCGTCATGCCGACGCCGTGGAACGAGCACACCAAGCTGATGCACGTCGCCATCAAGGGGTTCGACGTCAAGGCGACCGAGCAGCCCAAGGCCAATCTGGTGTTCCTGATCGACGTGTCGGGTTCGATGAACGAGCAGGACAAGCTGCCGCTGCTGCAGTCGGCCTTCCGTCTGCTGGTCAGCAAGCTGAAGCCGGACGACACCGTCTCGATCGTCACCTATGCGGGCGATGCCGGCACGGTGCTGATGCCGACCAAGGTTGCCGAGAAGGATAAGGTCCTGTCGGCCATCGACCATCTGCAGCCTGGCGGCTCGACGGCGGGCGAGGCGGGGATCCGGGAAGCCTACAAGCTTGCCCAGCAATCCTTCGTCAAGGATGGCGTCAACCGTGTGATGCTCGCCACAGACGGCGACTTCAACGTCGGCCAGACAGACGACGACGACCTGAAGCGGTTGATCGAGCAGGAGCGCAATACCGGCGTCTTCCTGTCGGTGTTCGGCTTCGGGCGCGGCAATCTTAACGACCAGATGATGCAGACCATCGCGCAAAACGGCAACGGCACCGCCGCCTATATCGACACGCTCGCAGAGGCCGAGAAGGTCCTGGTCGAGGATGCGTCCTCGACGCTGTTCACTATCGCCAAGGACGTCAAGATCCAGGTCGAGTTCAATCCGAACAGGGTCTCGGAATACCGCCTGATCGGCTATGAGACCCGCGCGCTCAACCGCGAGGATTTCAACAACGACCGCGTCGATGCCGGCGATATCGGCTCGGGCCATTCGGTGACGGCGATCTACGAGATCACGCCGAAGGGCAGCGGCGGCGAGCAGATCGACCCGCTGCGCTACGGCCAGGCAACGGTCAACAATGGCGGCGTCGCCAATGCCGACGAATATGCCTTCGTCAAGATCCGCTACAAGCTGCCGGACGAGGACACCTCGAAGCTGATCACCACGCCGGTGACGTCGGCCAACGAAGTCCAGTCCTTCGACCAGGCCGGCACCGACCAGCGCTTCTCGGTCGCGGTCGCGGCGTTCGGCCAGAAGCTGCGCGACGAGGATGCGACCGCGAAGTTCGGCTACGACAAGATCATGGAGATTGCCACCGCCGCCCGAGGAGCCGACCCGTTTGGCTACAGGTCGGAATTCCTGTCGCTTGTGCGCCTTGCCTCGGCGCTGGGCGGTAACCGGTAGTGGCAATAACGGCCGGTTCCTTTCAGACGGGGATCGTTCTGATACGGGGAACCGGCCACGGGCGGGTGAGGCAGGCCGGCGAGGGGAACCTTGCCGGCCTTTTTTCGGATCTGTTGATATTCGGGTGAGGCCGGCCTGCAAATGGAGGTTTCCTGGCTCGGCCTGACCTGAATCTCAATAGATCCTGAACCCGGCTCCCTTTTCGGCAGATCGTTAAATTGCGAGCCTTTTCAGGAATATGATCGCAATTCCCTCTTGTTACGAAAAGCTAATACACGGGCTTGTGGGGGCCGGAAGTGCTGATCAGAGACATTGCGAATTCAACGCCGGCTGCAAGGGACGTTCAGTCGACCGCCTCGCAGGCGCCGTCGGCGGAATCCCGGCGCATCATGAATGATGTCGAGGCGGCCAGGAACACCGCGAAGTCGGCCCTGAACAATGACCGCTTCCGCGTCATGCTGGAGCAGATCAGCGATCCCCGCGCATCGGGCGCCTTGATGAGCATGGGCAGCGACACAGGCAGCGCCACCGATTTCAACACGGCGCTGTCGCGCTACGCCGAAAACAGCGAATAATCGAAACGGCGACCGATCAAACGGTCAGGCGCGGCCGCGACGGCGTTCGCGGCGGGCCTCGCTGGTCTCGGCGGTGTTTGCGGTAGCCACCTTGTTGCGCATCGGGCCGATGCGCTCGACGATCGTCTCGATGGTCGGCCGGCTCGATTTGGTGTGCGCGTCGAGAGCCTTGCGCATGGCGGCAAGATGCTGGAACGAGGTGCCGCAGCAGCCGCCGACGATCTTGGCGCCGGCATCGACGGCGAGCCGGACATAGTCGGCCATCAGTTCCGGCGTGCCGGAATAGTGGATCTCGGTGCCGCGGAATTCCGGAATGCCGCAATTGCCCTTGACGATCACCGTCGCCTCCGGCCTGGCCTCGGTCATGTCGAGCAGCGAGGCAAGGATGTCGGACGCGCCGACCCCGCAATTGGCGCCGACGCCGAGCGGATCTTGCGACAGCCCGTCGACGACGCCGTGGATGTCCTTGGGCAGCAGGCCCATCATGGTGCGGCCGGCGGTGTCGAAAGAGCCGGTATAGGTGTAGGGCAGTCCGACGCGGATCGCGGCTTCGGCGGCGGCGCGGATCTCGTCCGGCGCCGACATGGTCTCGATCCACGCGACTTCGGCGCCGCCCGCCTTGAGGCCTTCGATCTGCTCGGCGAAGGCGTCGACCGCCTCGTCATAGGTCATGGCGCCGAGCGGCACCAGCAATTCGCCGGTCGGGCCGACCGAGCCGGCGACGATCACCTTGCGGCCGGACTTGTCGGCCACCGCGCGCGCGATCTCGGCGGCGCGCTTGTTCAGCGCATGCACGCGGTCCTGCGCATGATGCAGCTTCAGTCGGTGGCGGGTGCCGCCGAAGGAGTTGGTCAGGATGATGTCGGCGCCGGCGTCGACGAAGTTCTGGTGCAGGCTGGCGATGGTGTCGGGCGCGGTCTCGTTCAGCAGCTCCGGCGCCTCGCCTGCTTCCAGGCCCATGGCGAACAGATTGGTGCCGGTAGCGCCATCGGCGAGCAGCACGCCCTTTTCGGCAAGCAGTGCCTCGATCGGATTGGTCATGATGACATACGCCTTACTGAGTTCTTTGTTGAGATAAGGATATAAAGAACTCTTTATATGTCGTCAATCTCAAAGCCGGTCCTCAGCCATCAAAATCGCAGCTCGGCCAGCCTTTGCGCGAAGCTCGCCGCCTCATGCGCATTGATGTCGGCGGCGCGGATCAGATTGTCGAAATGGCTGGTCAGCGTGCGGATCGGCTGGGGGGCGTTGAGCACCAGATACATGTCGCCGACATAGATCGCGGCGCGGTAGGGTCCGAAGATGGTGTAGGGGATCGAATAGCGCATGCGCCCGTCATAGAGATACAGGCGAAAGGTCGGATAGAGGTCGTCGAGCAGCGTTGCCATGTGCAGAAGCTGCTGGCGGCGGTCGGCCTCGGGAAAGCGGTCCCAGACGCCCAGCCCGCGCGCGAAGATCTCCAGCGTGTGGCGCGGCATGCAGACCTCCATGTCGGTCTCAGGGCGCCTGGTGTAGTCGATGCGGTATTGGGTCTCGCCCGCCTGGGCCTCGCGGCTCTTGTTGGTGATGTTCGCCTCGTAGTCGACCAACGCCTCGGTGCGCAGCAGGTCCGGAATGCCAGCCGGCACGTAGCGGATTTTCGTTCCCGCCGCTTCGGAGTGCCATTTGGCGAGCAACGTGCGGTCGAAGCCGTCGGGCGCTTCCTCGATCTCCAGGCTCTCGCGGATTTCGCCGGTGACGCCTTCGTCATGGCTCAGCCCCAGCAGCCAGTCGAGCGACACTTTGAACTCGGCAGCGATGTTGAGCAGCGTCTCGGCGCGGGGCAGTCGGGTCGACGTCCCGGAGAGCAGTTGCGAGAGTGCCGAACGGTCGATGCCGACCGCTGTCGCGAAAGCCGACTGGTTCAGGTCCGAGCGTGTCAAGAGCAATTTCAAACGGTCCCGGAAGAGGGTCGACAGATCGCGCTTGTCCATGACGCTGCTCCTGCTTCGGAGAGGAAAATTTGCGCCGTAGCCGCATTGAACGTGGCTCAGGCGGAAATGAATCCGCTGTTTGTTTACAATGTATAACATATGCGGCTGAAAATGCGCACTCGCAACAGTTTGTGCGCTTTGTCGCGTTGCGGCAACGACAGGCTCCTGACACAATGTTGTCAGGAATCAAGGTGGTTTCGGCGACTGGAGGGCAGTGGTCGATCGCATGGCAAGCATGACTAAGAGACGTAGCAGTGCAGCGGCTATCGAATGGCCGACCGTGTTCCTCGCATTTTTTTGCTACGGCGCCTGGCTTGCCACCGGCTTCCTGCTTTGGCCATCTTACCCACTTCTGGCTCTCGCGGCCCTGGCATTGATAGCGGCACTGCAATCGTCGCTTATGCACGAAGTGCTGCATGGCCATCCGACACGCAACGCGCGGATCAATGAAGCTTTCGTCTTCCTGCCGATCGGCATGGTATGGCCATTCCGCCGCTTCAAGACGATCCATCTTCGCCACCATGCCGACGAGCGGCTGACCGATCCGCTCGACGATCCGGAGAGCTACTACCAGGCGCTCTGGATGCATGAGGAATTGCCGCCGGCAATGAAACTCCTGCTGAAGATCAACAACACGATGGTCGGCCGCCTCATCCTCGGTCCGTGGCTGTCGTCGATCGGTTTCTTCATCGACGACGCCAAGCAGATCGCAGCCGGCGACAAGGCGATCCGCAAGGCATGGCTGCTGCACGCCGCCGGCCTTGCCATGGTCGTGCCGATCATGACGTACGGCTTCGGCATTCCGCTGTGGCTCTACATTCTGGTGCCGGTTTGGCTCGGCCAGTCGATGATTTCGATCCGCACCTATGCCGAGCATCAGTGGTCGGAACATCCGGAAGGGCGCACGGTGATCATCGAGCGCTCGCCGCTGTCCTTCCTGTTCCTCAACAACAATCTGCATTTCGTTCATCACAAGAGCCCGACGGTTGCCTGGTACCGGCTGCCGAAGCTGTTCCGCGACCGCCGCGAGGAATGGCTGCGGATGAACAACGGCTATGCCTATCCGAACTATTTCGCGCTGCTCAAGGCGCATGCCTTCAAGGCCAAGGAGCCGATCGTCCATCCGGTGCTGCGGCGCGCGCCGGAGCCGGGTCGGGCATTCAAGCCGCGTGTCCGGGCGCGCAGCATCAATGGCCTTGGCAGCGCCCCGGTTCCGGCCGAGCCGCCAAAGGAATGATCCCGGTATAGCCGCCACGCGTCATCTATGCTGCGGGCGGCTCGCGTCCGCGATCTTGTCAATTTTCCAGAACAGCGGTCAAATCCAGGCATGAGCGAATTCGTTGCGGCCTTGCCGATGTATGACTGGCCCGAGGCGAGGGGCGAGGTCGACGCGCAATGGGCGCGGCTGCGCGAAGCCATCAGGGGCAAGGGCATCGACGCGCCGGAGATACTTGTCCGCGTCAATGGCGACCTGCCGCCGGTGCCCGGCGGCATCCGCGACGCAGCCGGCAAGGTCATCGCGCCCGATCCGGCGACGCTGCCGGCGAGCGACCTCGATTTCCACGGGCTCTGGCTGCATCCGGCACTGCTGTTCGGGCAGACCTGCTGGGGACCGATGGAACTGGGGCTCGCGAGCCACGTCCAGGTGATCGGCCAGCCGAGCTACGATGC
>NZ_RZOF01000379.1:0-5754 GCF_003998955.1 Mesorhizobium sp. M4B.F.Ca.ET.017.02.2.1
CGCCAGCGCGGCTCGCGACCAGCTGGAGGTGACGCTGCGCATGCTTGCCCAGACGGGCGCGCGGCGCATCGACATCGTCGCCCATTCGATGGGAACCTGGGTGACCATGGAGGCGCTGCGCCAGCTCGCCATCACCGGCGACCGCGATCTCGGCGGCAGGCTCGGCGACGTGGTTCTGGCCTCGCCCGATATCGACGTCGACGTGTTCAAGAGCCAGATGCGCCGCTACGGCAAGCCGGACAAGCCTTTCATCCTGCTTCTGTCCGACGACGACCGGGCGCTGCGGCTTTCCGGCCTGATCGCCGGCTCGCGGCCGCGCGTCGGCGACTACAAGGACGCGGCCGACCTCGCCACCTATGGCGTCAGCGTCGTCGACCTCTCCAGCGTCAAGGGATCGGACAGGTTCAACCACACCAAATTCGCCGACAATCCCGAACTGGTGAAGATGATCGGCCAGCGGCTGCGCGAGGATGACGGCTTCGCCAGCGACCAGACGGTGACCGACCGCATCAGCCAGCTCGGGCAGTAGCTTAATGGTTCCGCCCGGCCGGCGCGGTTGCCGGCCGCGCCCACTTTGAACTGGACCGGACCGGCCGCGGGCTTTATCGGATTGGTCTGAGGCGTTATGATTTTCGCCCCTTGAGGGATCCCGGGTGATCGTGCGTTCGAAGACTGTCATAGTCCTTGCCTTCGCGCTCGCCGCCGCGGGATGCGCCGGCCGGAACACGCATGACCTGCTCAACAAGACGACGGTGACGGTGCCGGCCTCCGACATCGCCGCGACGCACGAGATCTTTGTCGCCACCACCCGCCAGCAGGCGACGAAGGACAAGCGGCAGGTGTTCGACGGAGACCGCTCGCTGACCACCAGCTACGCCCGCGTCGACGTCACCGTTCCCAAGGTGCATCAGGTCGGCGCCATCGAACGCGCCAAGGGTTCGGCCGACAGCAACCCGGCCAAGCAGTTCACCGCCACAGAGGTCGTCCACTATGGGGACCAGCAGCAATTCGCCAAGGCCGTCGGCTCCAACATCGCCATAAGCGGCGACCGCGCTTTGGTCTTCGTGCACGGCTTCAACAACGGCTTCGACGATGGCGTCTTCCGGCTGACCCAGATCGCGCACGACACGAAATACCCAGGCACGCCGGTGCTGTTCTCCTGGGCATCGAGCGGCAAGACGACCGGCTATATCTACGACAAGGACAGCTCCACAGCCGCGCGTGACGACCTCGAGGCGACGCTGCGGATGCTGGCCAAGACCCACGTCAAGAGCATCGACATCATCGCCCATTCGATGGGAACCTGGCTGACGATGGAAGCGCTGCGCCAGCTCGCCATCACCGGCGACCGCGATCTCGGCGGCAAGATCGGCTATGTCATCCTGGCCTCGCCGGACATCGATGTCGACGTCTTCAAGAAGCAGATGATCCGCTACGGCAAGCCGGACAAGCCTTTCGCGATCCTGCTCTCGGGGGACGACCGGGCGCTGAAGCTGTCTTCCCTGATTTCCGGCGACAAGCCTCGAGTCGGCGACTACGGCAATGCTGCCGACCTTGCCAGCTATGGCGTGGTCGTGGCGGACCTGACCAACACCAAGGGCGGCGACCGCCTGAACCATGCCAAGTTCGCGGATAATCCGATGCTGGTGCAATTGCTCGGCGACCGGCTGCGCACACCAGCCGCCCTGCGCTCGACCGAACCTGACTCGGCCGAGTTCGACAATATCGGCCAAGGCATTGGAAAGGCCGTCGGCTCGGTCGCCGAAGTGGTCATCACCACGCCTTTCAAGGTGCTGACCATCGCCACCGGCGGCTGATCGATGGGCCCGCTACACGGTTTCAGATAAAAAGATCGACCTTCTGGAACGTCGTCACGTCGATCAGTCCGACATCGGAAATCCTGAGCTCGGGAATGACCACCAGCGCCAGCAGCGAGTGCTGCATGTACGCGTTGTTCAGCGAGCAACCGACCTTGCGCATGGCTTCCGTCAGTTGCTCGGCCTTGGCTGCGACTGTCTCGGCGCGCTCGTCCGACATCAGCCCTGCGATCGGCATCTCGACCAGCGCCAGTTCCTTGCCCTTGGAGAACAGGACCACACCACCGCCGACCTCACCCAGCCGGTTGACGGCCAGCGCCATGTCCTGCTTGTTGGTGCCGACGACGATGATGTGATGCGCGTCATGCGCCACGCTGGACGCCATCGCGCAGTCCGCCATGTAGCCGAAGCCGGAGACGAAGGCATTGGTGACGCCGCCGGTGCCCCTGTGCCGCTCGACCAGCGCGATCTGGCAGACGTCGTTGCGCCGGTCCATGCCGACAAGCCCGTCCTCGACCGGCAGGTCGGCCTCCAGCGCCCGCGTCGGCGCCTGGTTCTCGATCACGCCGATGACGCGCACCCGCACCTCGTTAGCCCCCTTCGGCGCCGCCACATCGAAATCCTTCGCCTTGAGCTTCTTGCCGAGCTTGACCGTGTTCTTGGCCGTCTTCGGATAGTCATAGGCCGGGATGTCGATGTCGAGCTTGCCGCCCTTGGCCAGCCTGACGCCGCGAGCATAGACCTCGTCGATGGTCATCGCCGCCAGATCCGAGACAATCAGCAGGTCGGCAAGCCGTCCCGGCGCGATCGAGCCGATCTCGCGCTCCAGCCGGAAATGCTGGGCGGTGTTCAGCGTCGCCATCTGGATCGCCGTCACCGGCTTCAGGCCCTGGCTGATCGCGTGCCGCACCACCCGGTCCATATGGCCCTCATGCACCAGCGTGCCGGAATGGCTGTCGTCGGTGCACAGGATGAAGTTGCGCGGGTCGAGCCCGCTCTCCGTCACCGCCTTGATCTGCGAAGCGACGTCGTACCAGGCCGAGCCGAGCCTCAGCATCGCCTTCATGCCCTGGCGCACCCGCGCGATCGCATCTTCGGCGCGCGTGCCCTCGTGGTCGTCCTGCGGACCGCCGGCGACATAGCCGTGGAACGGCAGGCCGAGGTCGCGCGAGGCATAGTGCCCGCCGACCGTCTTGCCGGCTCTGACCGTGGCGGCGATCTCGCCCGACATCACCGGGTCGTTGGCGGCGACGCCCGGGAAATTCATCACTTCGCCGAGCCCGATGATGTTTTCCCAGCTCATCGCCTCGGCGATATCGGCGACCGTCAGCTCGGCCCCGGCATGTTCCAGCCCCGGCGCCGACGGCACGCAGGATGGCATCTGCACATGCACGTTGATCGGCATGGCGACCGCCTCGTCATGCATCAGCCGCACGCCGGCCAGGCCCAGCACATTGGCGATCTCGTGCGGGTCGATGAACATCGAGGTGGTGCCATGTGGGATCACCGCGCGGCAGAACTCGGTCACCGTCACCATGCCGCTCTCGACATGCATGTGCCCGTCGCAAAGGCCGGGCACCAGATAGCGCCCGCCTGCATCGACGACCTTGGTGCCCTGCCCGATGGCGTGGCCCGCATTCGGCCCGCAATAGGCGAAGCGCCCGCCGGCAATCGCAATGTCGGTGCCGGCGATGATCTCACCCGAATGGACGTTCACCCAGCGGCCGTTGCGGATGACGAGGTCGGCCGGCTTGCGGCCCATCGCGACATCGACCAGGTGCGTCGCCATCTCGGTCCACGCACGGGGTTTTGCGGGCCTGGCGGCCTTCGTTTTCGGCATTGGCGATTCCCTGGCTGTGGCCAGTCTCGCAAATGTCGGCGGGTGCCGCCAGAGCCGTCGGCCGGCATCCGGTCGGCAGGCCGCGCTTGTTGACTAACCAGGTTAAAAGGCGATGCTGACCGCGGACCGAACCGTAAGAGGGAAACATGACCCGTCTCTGGAAAGCGATCGCAGTCGTCGTCTTGTTGATAGCGTCAACCGCTCTTGCCGCAGCCGAGGAACGTTGGCAGACATTGCCGGAGCCGGTGGCCATGCCCAAACCCGAGCAGAGCGGCTATGCGCCGGTCAACGGCATCCAGATGTACTACGCCGTTTTCGGCGGTGGTGACCCGGTTCTGCTCATCCATGGCGGCCTCGGCCACGCCGACATCTGGGCGAGCTAGGTGGCGACGCTTTCCAAAACGCACAAGGTCATTGTCGCCGACAGCCGCGGCCATGGCCGCTCCACCCGCACGGAGCAGCCCTATGGCTACGACCTGATGGCGTCGGACTATCTGGCGCTGCTCGACTACCTGAAGATCGACAAGACCGCGCTTGTCGGCTGGAGCGATGGCGGCATTATCGGTATCGACATCGCGCTGCATCATCCAGAACGGCTGACAAGGCTCTTTGCGCAGGCCGCCAATGTCACCACCGATGGCGTCGATCCGGGCGTGATGACCAACAAGACCTTTGCGGCCTACATCGAGCGCTCTGGCCGCGACTACAAGAAGATGTCGAAGACACCGGACCAGTATGACGCCTTCGTGGCGCAGATCAGCCATATGTGGGAAAGCGAGCCGGCGTGGACCAAGGAACAACTCGGCAAGATTACCACGCCGACGGCGATCGTCGCCGGCGACCATGACGAGGCGATCAAACGCGAGCACACCGAATACATGGCCTCGGTCATTCCTGGTGCGAAGCTGATCATCTTGCCCAAGGCCAGCCATTTCGCCATGCTGCAGGCGCCGGACGAATACAGCAAGGCGGCGCTGGATTTCATCGACGCCAAATAGCCAGGAAGCTGGAATGCTCGTCGGTCGCTGACGATCATTCGGATTGGCGGAAAATGGCAGAGACGGTCAGGTTCGCAATCTTCGCAGTGTCGGCCGGCCTTGCCGGACTGGCATTCTTTACCTTGCATTCGTTCTGGACATGGGGCGTGCCGATCCTGATCTTCATCGCCGGCTCCGTGCTGTCCGAGTTCGCCATCAACGGTCTGGCACCGCCTCTCGAGAAGCAGCGCGACCTGGAGGATCGGGTGCGCAACCCGCCCGCGTAAACCGTTGTTGAATGAAGCCAATTCCGTTTTGCGGCGAATAAGGCTAGGTTGTACCAGGGAGTCTTTCGAAACCGCCATTTCGGAGAGCTCGATGCGTCGATTGACGCTCGTCAGTGCCGGTTTACTTGCGCTGCTGTCCGGGTCGGCCCAGGCGGCGGACGTGGGCGCCGATCTGCCAATGACGGCCCCGGGCTTCGACTGGACCGGCTATTATGCCGGCCTGCAGGCCGGCTATGGCTGGGGCCGCGCCGACATGGGCTCGAGCGGCGGCGCGCCGTTTTCCGCCTCGCCCGACCTCGATGGCGGTTTCATCGGCGGCCACGTCGCCGGCCTCTGGCAATTCGACCAGGCGGTGCTCGGCGCCGTAGCCGATCTCAACTATTCCTCGGTCGACGGCGCGGCGGACCTCGGCCTCGGAGATTCCGCCGGCGCCGAGCTGAAATGGTTCGGCTCCGTCGATGCCAAGGCCGGCTATGCCATGGACCGCGTGCTGGTCTACGGCATCGGCGGAATCGCCTTCGCCGGCATCGAAGCGTCACGCAATGGCGTTGCCGACACGCGCACGGAAGTCGGCTGGACGCTCGGCGCCGGCGTCGACTATGCCCTGACGGATAAATTCGTGGTTGGCGCCCAATACCGCTACTTCGATTTCCGTTCGGAGCACTTCGACATCCCGGACGACCGCGATCAGGACGTCAAGCTCCACACGCTGGGGGTGAACCTGAGCTATAAATTCTGACCGCAAGATAGTCCGCCAGGACGCGAAGGCGGCCTCCCCGTTGCTCAGGGATTTCGATTTCGACAGAAATGGGGTGGCCGGCGCCCGCAGGGGG
>NZ_RZOF01000037.1:0-30047 GCF_003998955.1 Mesorhizobium sp. M4B.F.Ca.ET.017.02.2.1
AGCGGCGCGATGATGTTCGATCCATCGGACGAGAGTTGAGTGCCGACTATGTGATGGAAGGAACCGTGCAAGCGGAGGGCCAGCGGGTACGCATCTGGGTGCAACTCGTCGACTCCCGCACAGGGGTCGATGTTTGGACAGCGCGTTATGATCGGTCCGTAGAAAACCTGTTTGCGATGCTGGACAGCGTGACCGAAAACGTCATCAATGTTCTTGCTACTTGCCACGGTCAACTCGCCAACGCGCGACGCGATGCAGTGCGTCTCACCAACAAGTTTGCAAGCCTATGATTGCTACCTGCTTGGCCTTGAGCAGAAGCACCTTTTCACCCAGCTTCGAACAAGGAAGGGATACGGCTACTGACGCGTGCAGTCGAGCTTGATCCGGGTCTTGCAAGAGCCTGGACCGCGCTGGCTCTTGCGCATGCTGTGGATGCTTGCAACGGGTTTTCCGATGATGTTTCTGTCTCTATTGAGAGCTGGAGCGCATGTGTCAAGCAAGCGCTGGCCCTCGATCCGGCCGATATTTACGCACGAATAATGCTCGCTGATCTTCGGGCTTTGCAGGGCGACATCGACGCTGCTGTCGAAGAACATGAGCGCGTCTTGGCGTCGTCCCCAAACAACGCTGACACACTTGCCTTGCTTGCAGGAAGCTTGGCTCTTGTTGGGAGCGACGCCAAGCATGGCTACGAATTGGCCAACCGAGCGATCCGGCTAAATCCTAATGTTCCGTGGTACTTTGGAATGTTGGGGCGCTGCTGCTTTGTCCTTGGCCTGTACCGGGAATCGTTGGTTGGGCTGCGTCGGTCCCCGTCCGACTCGCCTGCCACGCTTCTGTTCTTTGCAATGGCTCATGCGATGCTTGGTGAAACTATGCGGGCCACCAAGATGGCTGCGCGACTGAAGGACGAGTTCCCGAGCTTCACTCCCGAATTGTTCATCAACACGTACCCGGTCACCAATCCAGCGGCCATTGCCGCAATCAGAGAGGGCTCCCGGCGTGCGGGCCTATCGTAACTTCTTTCCGTTTCTGAGGCCGGCAGCTTTCCTGAGACAGCAGGCTTAGCACAAGCGGCGAATGACCGCTCAAAGGCGCGAAGTTGCCCTCCACAATGTGGGGCCGGAGCGTCGATGTCCGATGGTGGGGATGCCCGAGCACCACAATGCTGCGCCATGACATTAGATTACGGCTCTCATCCACGCCAGGAAAGGGCTCCACCACCCCGTCGGACCGTGCTGCATCCAGACGACATAAAAGCTGTAGCCCGGCAGAGACATTGGATGCGCCTTGGTTAGGGAGCCGTTTTCCAGTTCGCGGCCGACCACGACACTTAAAATCGCAATGGCTAGCCCGGCGACAACCGCATCGATCGCATGCAGTTCCTCGCAAAAGTTCAAATCCCAGGTTTGTCCGGGGATCGGCTAGCACTAGCTCGTTGAACGGGTAGCTTCTGGGCTCGGCATGGTGTCCGTAAGTTTGCGAGCGGCCAGAAACATTATCGTGTACGCGGCTTTTCGCCGGTCCCACCCCGCAGCGGCGGTTCTGTCGAGCAAATCGTCTAGAACCGGGTCGAGCGCGACCTTCAGTTCCGCTTCGTAGGGGGCGGCGGAATCACGTTGAAGTTCGTCACGTTCATGGCTTTATCCATTTGTCAGGTGCCCGCGCCTCATGGGCGCGGACACCGCCGTTTCTCGTCAGAAATCCATGCCGCCACTCGGCATTGCCGGCACCGCGGGTTCCTTCTTCGGCTTCTCGGCAACCATCGCTTCCGTCGTCACCAACAGGCCGGCAACCGATGCCGCATCCTGAAGTGCGGTCCGCACCACCTTCACCGGATCGATGACGCCCTCGTTGTAGAGGTCGCCAAACGCGTTGGTCTGTGCGTTCCAGCCCCAGCCGAATTCCGGCCTCTCGCGTAGCTTGCCTACGATGATCGATCCTTCCGCGCCGGCATTCTCGGCGATCTGTCGCACGGGCGCTTCGATCGCCCGGCGCACGATCTCGATACCGTGCTTCTGGTCCTCATTCTCGGCCTGAACCCTGTCCAGTGCCTTGGCCGCACGCAGAAGCGCTACGCCGCCACCCGGTAATACGCCTTCCTCGACCGCAGCGCGCGTCGCATGCATGGCATCGTCTACGCGGTCCTTGCGCTCCTTGACCTCGACCTCGGTCGAGCCGCCGACCCGGATGACGGCGACACCGCCGGCGAGCTTGGCTAGCCGCTCCTGCAGCTTTTCCTTATCGTAATTGGAGGTCGTCTCCTCAATCTGCGCCTTGATCTGGCTAGCGCGGCTCTGGATTTCGCTCTTCGAGCCGGCCCCGTCGACGATGGTGGTGTTCTCCTTTTCGATCACCACCTTCTTGGCGCGGCCGAGCATCGCCAGCGTGACATTCTCAAGCTTGATGCCAAGATCTTCCGAGATCGCGGTCCCGCCGGTGAGGATGGCAATATCCTCCAGCATCGCCTTGCGACGATCCCCAAAGCCGGGCGCCTTGACGGCAGCGACCTTCAGGCCACCGCGCAGCTTGTTGACGACCAGTGTCGCCAACGCTTCGCCCTCCACATCCTCGGCGATGATCAGCAGCGGCTTGGATGACTGAACGACAGCCTCCAGCACCGGGAGCAGTGCCTGCAGATTAGACAGCTTCTTTTCGTGGATAAGCACATAGGGCTCTTCCAACTCGACACGCATCTTGTCCTGGTTGGTGATAAAATACGGGCTGAGATAGCCACGGTCGAACTGCATGCCTTCGACGACTTCGAGTTCGGTCTCGGCGGTCTTGGCTTCCTCGACCGTGATGACGCCCTCATTGCCGACCTTTTGCATGGCTTCCGCAAGGAAGCGGCCGATCTCGGCGTCGCCATTAGCCGATATCGTACCAACCTGGGCGATCTCGTCGTTTTTGGTGATCTTGCGGGCATTGGTCTTCAGCTCAACCACGATGGCTTCGACGGCCTTGTCGATGCCGCGCTTCAGGTCCATCGGGTTCATGCCCGATGCAACCGCCTTGGCGCCTTCGCGAACGATCGCCTGGGCAAGCACGGTCGCGGTGGTGGTGCCGTCGCCGGCGATGTCGTTGGTTTTCGAGGCAACCTCGCGGACCATCTGCGCGCCCATGTTCTCGAACTTGTCCTCAAGCTCGATTTCCTTGGCGACGGTGACGCCGTCCTTGGTGATGCGCGGGGCGCCGAACGACTTGTCGATGACGACGTTGCGGCCCTTGGGGCCGAGGGTCACCTTCACCGCGTCCGCGAGGATGTTGACGCCGCGCAGCAAGCGCTCGCGGGCATCGGAATGAAATTTGACTTCCTTGGCAGCCATTGGATCACTCCTTGTCTGGGCAGTTTTCATTGACTTGATTGAGGGTTCTATCGAAGCCCCGGTCAGGCGGCCTTCTTGACCGCCGCAGCATTCTCGATCACGCCCATCACGTCGCTTTCCTTCATGATGAGCAGGTCCTCGCCGTTGAGCTTGATTTCAGTGCCGGACCACTTGCCGAACAGAATGCGATCGCCCGCCTTGACGTCGAGAGGCGTGAGCTTGCCGCTCTCATCTCGCGAACCAGGTCCGATGGCGATGACCTCGCCCTCCTGCGGCTTCTCCTTGGCGGTGTCGGGGATGATGATGCCACCGGCCGTTTTTTCATCGGCCTCGATGCGGCGGACCAGGATACGGTCATGCAATGGACGGAACGCCATATCGTTCTCCTTCTGGACAAACAGATTTTTGAGGTTCTTCCACACCGGACCGGCAATATCGGATCGGTGCGGGGTGCGGCGACCCTCGCGGGCATCGCGCGCATATCGAGCTAGTTCTGCGACTTTTCGGTTTCAAGAGGTTCGGCAGAATTTTTTGGCACTCGCACCAATCGAGTGCTAGTGACATGAAAACATGTGGCTAATTTGGATTACAGCCGCGCATTCCCGCTTGAATTTTCCGACGAAGGAACAAAATAATCCGAGCCCTCGCCGCCGGCGATGGCCTCAAAACAGGAGTCTGACAAAGGAGCTTTTGGAAAGACGGAGGACCACGATGGACCGACACAATCCCAAGCCGATCATTCCTTCTCTTGTTCCCGAAACATCCGACCTCGCGCTCGACCGTTTGTTGTCGCCGGCGCGCCATTTCACCCATCCAGACGACGTCCTTAAGGAGGATACGCTCGACATTCAGGAGAAGCGGGCGATCCTCTCGTCCTGGGCCTCGGATGCCTGCGCGGTGGAATCCGTTCCGACGCTGCGCCGACCGCCGGGAGCCGAGCAGACGATCACCTTCGATCAGATCATGGATGCCCTATGCCGGCTGGACGACGCAAACCGCCCGATCCCGGCTGAGAGTGGCCACAGGCACATGTCTGACCGCCTGGACGCCTGATGTCGTAAGTCAAGGAGACGCATATGGTCACTGCGGTCAGCAGGGAATTCCTCCTGCAGATGGAAGGCTACGGCCTGACCACGGCCGAAATCCACTACCATTTTCCTGACCACCCGAGCCTGCTTCAGCTCTATGTCTGGCAGGAATACGATCTTGCGCCGAACTTCCCGGAGCTGAAAGGCTTTCTCGACTATTGGGAAAGCGAGCTGGACGGCGCGCTGCACTCCGTGCGCGTTGCCCACCACCGGCTGATCAAGCCGTCGGAATGGCGCGCCGTCGACGGGGTCATTGCCATCCAATGAAGCTCTCGGGCCGCAGGGCGCCGATCATCCGTGGTTGGCTTGACTTGCGAGGAGCGCGCGCTGCCGGCAGAACCAACCCAGCCCGCCTTGCCGCCCTGAGGAAGGCCTTGTGCGCATCGCGTGCGCTGCGCCATCCGTCCAGCGCGTCGCGGCAGGCGCGCGCGGCAGCACGCCAACTCCCTCCGCGCGCCCAATGGGGCCACTGCTGGTCCAGGCATTCCAGTGCCTCGAAGCTGCTGGCGACCTTGCGCGAGGCGGGGGAAAATTCCAGGGTAACAGGTTCGGGAAAACGAACGTCGTTCATCACTTCCTCCGTTTTTCACGTCTTTTGCCAGCAAGCAATCGTCCTGCTCGGGGCACCAAGGAGCTCTTGCCGCATCGGAGCGCTCAATCGTCCTTGTCGGCATCAAGGAGGTCGATCAGTTCGGCGACGCGCGTGCCCGGCAGCGGCCGTCCTTCGCCCATCAGCGCCTCATCGCCGTTGAGCCAGGCCCAGGCCTCACTGAGTTCCTCGAACGAGGCGCCGGTGGACAAGATATCGGCGATGAGCGTTTCGTCCATCGGCCCAAGGACCGAGACAACGTCCTCACGTGTCATTATCATCGTTGACCTCCCTCCATGTCCGGAAACGGACGCCACCACGGGCTTCTCGATGGCATCCTCGACGCCATCTGGGTCAAGGGCGTAGGGCTAGCAGCTACGGGGCATCGCATCCATGGGCTGGTCGCCCGGTCCCGATCCGCATCGGCAGGAAGCCTATCTGGCGGGGGCAATTTCTTCCTTGCCAACTCGCATTCCCAGCCAGCGCTCCAAGGACTGGCGCTTCGTCGTGGTTTCAGATGATCAGAGAGATCCGAGGCCATGTCACTCTCCGCTTGGACTGATCCTTTTCGCGATCGACCGGATGCTGCGGCGGTACGGAGACCGCCGCTGCGAATTTCAGGCATCAGTTTCCAAAGAGTGGTCCGCGCCGATCTTCGGCCCTGTCATCCATGACGGCGCCACGGGGACATCCTCGATAACCCCGACCCTGCGAGCCCAAGTCGTAAAGGTTTTGTGTGCCGCCTCGACAGACTTCCCGCCGTCGTAAGCGGAACAGCACGTTTCAGATGCCGCCGCGTGAAGAAGGCCACGTCTTTCGACCGGCCATTCCTCAAGGAACTCTATGGCATCCATAACACAGTCGATCCTTCGGAGAACGAAGCCGTCGTCCCTCACAAAAATCGGCTGCTTGAACGTTCCACTTTCCATAGCAACCTCCTTCTGGCCGTGGAGCGCATACGAGACCCATTCGCGGGAATAGCCGTGCAAGGACACGCACAATTTCCGCTGTGACGCGACGG
Source organism: Mesorhizobium sp. M4B.F.Ca.ET.017.02.2.1 (assembly GCF_003998955.1). NCBI lineage: Bacteria > Pseudomonadati > Pseudomonadota > Alphaproteobacteria > Hyphomicrobiales > Phyllobacteriaceae > Mesorhizobium > Mesorhizobium sp. M4B.F.Ca.ET.017.02.2.1. Next base: position 6,025 of record NZ_RZOF01000037.1, read on the forward strand.
GTCACAGAAAAAATATTGGAAGTGCCTCTTTTGAGTTCAAGAGATTGGCACACCGGGTTTCCACCCTTCCGCGGCGGTTTGACTGGCTTCCGATTCAATGACCCTCCGCCCGAAGAAATCCGCAGTGCCGGCTAGCCGCGCCCAATTCATTTTCCTTTGGCTCGCAGCTTGCCGCCCTGAACCGAGGGTGGGAGGATCTGGTCTGGGCTTCCTGTCACGAAGACAACGACCATGCCCCTTGCCGCGTGACAGTTCCGATGCGATCTGCGTGGCGTTCTGCATCATTGTATCCCTCCCCGATTGGCGAAGGACGGCGGCGGCTCAATCCGCCGCCGCCCCAACTGCCTCAGTGCTTGATTTCGATGCGCTTCGCCTGGGACTGCGCTTTCGCGGTCTTCGGCAGCGTGACCGTCAGCACACCGTTCTTGAAGCGGGCGTCTATCTTGTCCTGCTCGACCTCGTAACCGAGGCGGATACGGCGCTCGAAGCGGCCGTAGTAGCGCTCCGAGAACTGCCTGTCCTTATCTTCCATCTCCGAGCGCTTCTCGCCCTTCAGTGTCAGCACGCCATCGTCGAGCAGGACCTCGATGTCCTTCTCCTCCAGACCGGGTACTTCGGCGGTCACCTTGACCGCCTTCTCGCCGTCGGAAATCTCGACGCTCGGCCAGCCGCCGCCGAAGGAAGAAGCCCTGCCAAAGGCCGGCAGGCTGGAATCAAAGCCACGGAACACGTCGTCGAACAATCGATTCACTTCGCGATGCAAGGACAGGAACGGATCGCGATCATTGTCTCGAAAGACGCTCGGAAGCTGGTCGCCATTGCCACGGCTCCACGGAATAAGATCACGGACACTCATATGTCGTCTCCTTCTGTTCGGTCATGGATTACAATACTTTCCGGCGCGCCGGGCCCATCGTCCGGCGCCTTGTCCAGTCGGTCACCGGACAGCGTCAGGCAGCCTGGGTGTCGGCCTCGATCTGCCTCGCCTCGGCTTTCGGCTTTGCCTTGACGCTACCGATTTCGATGCGGCGCGGCTTCATCTCTTCAGGAATCTCGCGCTTGAGATCGATCGTCAGCAGACCGTTCACGAGGCTGGCGTTCACGACCTTGACATGGTCAGCCAGTTCGAACCGTCTACGGAGGGCCCTTTCGGCAATGCCGTGGTGCAGGTATTCGGCATTGTCTTCCGCGGGCTTCTGGCCGGACACCATGAGCATGTTGTGCTCCTGGGTGATGTCCAGCTCATCCTGCGAGAAGCCGGCCACCGCCATGGTGATGCGGTAGTCGTCCTCCCCTTTTTTGGCGATATCGTAGGGAGGCCAGTTGTCGACTGTCTCCACACGGCTCGCGGCTTCGAGCGCGTTCAACATTCGGTCGAAGCCGATGCCCGACCGGAACAGGGGGGTGAAGTCGAAAGTGTTTCTCATAGCCACATCCTCCTTTGAGCAACATGGGTACAAGCTTGCTGTCGGACGCCTTCTTGCATCCGTCCGACAGGCCGGTCCCCTAAATGGGCCTCCGGCATTTTACGATTTAGTTAGGCGATTTCGCCATTCAAGGTCTGAAAGGCAGTCTGCCTGCTTAGTCCGCTCGGGAAGGTCTTGGCGGAATGCCAAGGCGGAGAGGTATCGATCTTCAAGACTATGCCGCGCCACGGGATTGCGGCGCATTGCGGCTGGTGACCTCGGGGCGGCGGCCGAATGGCCGTCGCCCCGAGGTCGATTGCTTATCAGACGTGCAACGGTCTCCCCGTGGTTTTGACTGGCGTCATCGTTCCGTCTTCCACCAGGATGTCCTTCTTCCCCGCGAACCGCACGAGAATGCCGCGCGCGGTCTCTGCGTCGATGTCGCCGGCCAGCGCGGCTTTGCAGGCGCGGATCGCCGCCTTTTGCTCCGGACTGTTGCCACACCAATCCGTGACGAACTGGTAGGCATCGACAACGGAGTTCAACTGCCGCGGAAAACCAAGCCCGACCCAAACGCGAACGGGCTTTTCGAAAGGCTGGGAAAGCATCATTTCCTCCCTCCGAACAGTCAGGCGGCAACGCCGCCGGTCTGGCCCATCTTCGCGCCGGCCATCCAGGGCATCGCCGTTGTAACATCCTCGAGGATTTTCACCGACCGGGCAAAGCCGGCGAACGCGTCGCGGGCGACTTGCAAAGGCACGCTGCCGTCGAAGGCGCGGCAGCATGCCCGCTTCGCGGTCTCATAGATTATGCGGCGCCGGTGCGAAGGCCATTCATCAAGGAAATCGAAGGCATCCTCAAGGCAGGCTATTTCCTGAATGAGACCTTCCGCGGCTCTCACGAACACAGGGCTTTCGAATGTTCTCTCGCTCATAGAAACCTCCAATTCTTTGAACGATTTCGGGTTGTTGACGATGGTCGCCCCAACGAACGGCGGCGACCTGCGGCCGATTTCCAGCGTCAAGATCGGATGATCACAGTCGCAAAATTTCTGGGAACCTAGCTCTCGATAATGTCGCAAGCGAGCTCGGGGAGGGTCTTCGTCGAGCGTGCCGATGAGCGCCGACGCCTCGCCAAGCGTATCTGCCGGTATGTAGTCCATTCCATTAACGAAAGAGCCAAGAACGAAAAGGTTGGCCTCCAAGGCCAATTGGCTGGTTCTGCACCCCTTCGCCTATTGGCAGAAGGTCGAGCCGTTGCGGCGTGGGCGCGTGTTCGGCATCGCTGCCCGGTCCGAGCACGGTCTTGAACGGGTCCACACACGGCCTTGCGCACGGTCGAGGAAGATAGGGAACACCGAAACGCCCTGGCTGCGGAAGTCATCCACGTTTTTCATGACGGAATAACGGTCCAAGCCGATTTGTTGCAGCCATCTCCAAGTGAAGAAAAGTCTGAGGCGGCCCGTCGTCGTCTTCCACAAAGCGACGGGTCGCTCTCATTCGTGGCCACGGACCCGAGAGAATGACGGTTGCCACTGTCCTATAAGCGCGACGCGGCAATTTCGGTTCCGAACAATTTTCCGACAAGTCGAATATATTAGCATCCGCTTGACCAAGCCGCCGATTGCACCAGAGTCAGCGTTTGGCGCTGTCGCGATCGGCCGCTGTCCGCGCTAGGAACATTTCCGTAACTTGTGGCAGGTTGCTTTTCAGCCACTCAGCCATCGCTTCCTCTTCCCGCAGATTCTGCTCGCAGACGCGGACGATCTGGGCTTCGCCCTCCGCATTCGCAGCAGCGATGAGGATGGTGTAAGAAGCGATTTCCATGTGCTCGAACGTGTAGCTGGCCAATGATCCCTTCATGACCTCGTCGCCGGCGAACACGCCGCTGAGCGACTGCGCCATCGCGGTCAGCTTGCCGCCGGCGTCCTTGAGCATGGAAGACCCCTCTTCAAGACCGTCCAGGCAGGTTCTCAACCGCTTGGCCTGCTCTCTGGTCTCTTCCAGGTGGATGCGGATTCTATCGCTGAGGTCGGGGTAGCTCTCGATGCGGCTCAATTGGCCCGATAGCATGGTCTCGGCTTGTTCTTCCATGGCGTGAGCATCCCTCAGCCATTGGATCAGCCATTCGCGCGATTCGGACATTGCTTGTCTCCATGATTTGATCGGAGCCAAACGTCTGCTGATGCGGTTTGTTCCTGTAGGTCACCGCCGAAGCGAGCCTAGTTCGCTTCCCAAAAATCCTTCAGCGAGGCGTGGCGAAGTTTCTCCTCCCCCTTCAGGAATTTGACGCGGCCGACCAGCCCCGGTCTCAGCCACTCAGCCTTTTCCTTGGCGAGGCCCTTCGGTGAGGGAGCGCCGGTCCTGGCCGCGACCCGGTCCCACAGCGCCTGCCGCTTGTCGGCTTTGAAGGTGACGAAGGCGCCGCCCATGTAGCGGCCGTTGTCCGCCATCAGCCCCATCGCCGGCTTCCGGCCTCCCGCTGCACACCGATGATGTCCATCTCCTTCTCGACGTAGCATTTGGCCTTTAGCCAGTTGGTCGACGGACCAGAGCGATACTTACTATCCCCGCGCTTCGAAACGACCCTTCAAGGCCGGCCTGATCCACAAGGAGGAATACGGCCGCGCCGCTTCCCGGAAGCGCCTCGCTGAACTGGATGTGTTGACCCGCGGGAATCATTGCCTGAAGGATTTCCCGGCGATCGATCAAAGGCATGTCGCGCAGGTCGTGTCCGTTTAGATGCAAGAGATCGAAGGCCACGAAATAGAGGTCGTGCTGGCGCCCGGTGATGGCTTTGCGCAGTTCTCCGAAATCGGAGACGCCCGCGTCGTTCAGCACGATAATTTCTCCATCTATGATCGCACTCCGGACGTTCAGCCCTCTCGCGGTTTCGGCCAGGTCCCGATATTTGGCTGTCCAATCGAGGCCGCGTCGGGTGAGGATGCGCACTTCGGCGTCATCGATGATGATTTGCGACCGGTAGCCGTCGAACTTCACCTCATGGATCCAGGCATCGCCCTCGGGCGGCCTCTCCACCAAGGTCGACATCAACGGCTCGATGAACTTCAAACGCATCAACGGGACTCGAAGGACCGCGATTCAAGGCACCAACCCCGATCCGGTTCCGGAACATTTTAGCTAACTTGAATGTTTAGATAACTACCCCGGCTCAAAGCGGTGGAGACGATGGCGCGAGGTCCGCGAGTTGGTGACGAGATCACTTTGACAGCCACCATCCTGAAGGTGATGGAGGGTGGTGTTTCGAGCGTGAGCATCCCGACTTACAACTTTCCCCTTGCGATCGACACGCCGAAGAAAGTCAGGGCCGGTGAAAAAGTCCCAATCAGCGGCTTTGCGACGCGCGTCGATAGCACCGACGGCAAGATAACCGTTCGGATTGACGGCGGTGGCTTGGTCACAGTCGACCTCGATTCCATCGCAGACTGCTCGCCGACTTCGCGCGTTGCCGTGAGGGGATAGGAGGAACGAGTGGGCAAATATCAGGCCAGCAGCGACCCAGTCTCCGACAACTGCCCGTACGACCTCGATTTGTTCATGGAAAAGCACGGCCTCTCCAGGCGAGCCGCGCAAGTGATCCTGCACTCAAATGGTCCATCGCGTATCCAATGCGATGCCGCAGCAGACGCCTTTGTTCGCTTCAAGCAGTGGCGGGAGGATGCGAGAATGAAGCCGCCTTCTCCAAGCATTAAGTCGAGCATTGGAGCGCCGAGCCCTTTGCCGCGAAAGCCAGCCGAAAAAGCCCGCCGGATTGTTTGACGGCTGTGGGAACCGCAGCAGCGAACAGGTGTTGAGCTGCAAAGGAGATCAGAATGAGAGCGCAACCCGCAGGCAATATCCAGGCAGGAGCAGCGCAGGATAAGACGCCGGGCTTCGACCCTGCAGCCGTACCTCAAGAGACGGATGCGGAAGCGGCGGCCACGCGGACTTCTCCCAATCCCACAGCGAAGCACACGGCGAATTTTACAAACCAGGCAAGCTTTGCCAACGCGATGCGGCCTATGGATAGCGAGCCGGGCCTGCGGCCTGGCAATAACTGGCCGGTGCTGGTGATTGCTGCGGTCGTGGTCCTGGCTGCGGTCGTATTCGTGATCGCCGCAATGCTATCGCCCTAGATCAAGGAGATCGGCACATTTCAGGAACAAGCTCGCGGCTACTCAGTTCGGCCTTAGGTCGGAGGTTGCAAGTGATGGCAAATCTGAGAGAGGTCCTTGATCTTCTATGGCGATGGAACCGCAAGCCGGTGCCCGAACCGCCCTCGCCGGTCGACGCGATCGTGCGCATACTACGTGAAACCAACAAGGCCGAAAAGCTGCATGATCCGCGTCAGAGCTCCCGCGACTAGTCTGTGCAGGACAGGAGCAGCCGGATCACGTACGGCGCTCTGAGTGGCTTTGTGCCGCGGGGTTTCCATTCTTAGGAATTGGAGATTGGTTCCAGGATTGCCGCGGAAACAATCGAATTGGCAGCCTGATGTCGCCAGCTCCGAGACGGTCCCGAGAGATACCTCCCCTTAGCCGGCTGGAACGCCGGCTCCACTTTCTCGTTGGGAGAAATGCGCAGATCCGCTGGAAAATGGTACGAGGTGGCAATAGTTGGTTGCGGGCCGGCCGGACTTGCGGCAGCCGTATATCTCGCAAGATTTCTGCGATCCTGCATCGTGTTCGACACAGGCGATGCGCGCGCGAAGCTAATTCCGAAGACCCGCAATTGTCCCGGCTTTCCACATGGCATAAGCGGCAAGAGCCTATTGAAACGGCTCAAGCAGCAGGCAGTCAATTATGGTTCTCAAATAGTCCAAGGTTCCGTTGAACGGCTAGACAAGGAACAGGGCAAGTTTGTCCTTCAGACTTCTTTAGGACCAGTCAATGCCCGCTTTGTGATCTTGGCAACGGGTGTGGTTGACCGTGCGCCGGCGATCCCCAATATCAAAACGGCCATAGAAAGGGGTTCGATTCGACTGTGTCCGGTCTGCGATGCGTACGAGGTTCGGGGACGTCGAGTAGGGGTCATAGGTCCCGAGGAGGATGCGCTTCGAGAGTCTATCTTCTTGAAAGACTTCACCCCCCATGTCTCGATCCTGTGCAATTTCCAATCCGATATCTCGACTGGGGGCCGGCGCCGGGCGAGACAAGCAGGAGTAGAGATCTGGGACGCAGTAGACGACGTGCTGCCGCATCCCTGTGGTTTCGAACTCTCCATGGTGGGCGGCGGCCTGGTCCCGATAGACGTTATCTATCCTTGCATGGGCTGTGATGTAAGAAGTGAGTTGGCTCTTGCTATCGGGGCGGAATGTGATGACGAAGGCTATATCCTGGTCGGCAACCATCTCGAAACGACGATACCCAGGCTCTACGCAATCGGAGATGTCGCCAAGGCTCTCAACCAGATTGCGGTGGGCTTCGGTCATGCCGCGCTAGCAGCTACCCACATTCACAACGAGTTGCGTAAGCGCGATCGAAGCTGACCGCAAACCTTGATCCTTCAGTCGATGATGCGCGCAATCAGCCGAAGATCGAGCGCCTCCTGCGCCGTTAGATAGCAATTCTCCTTCGCCCGCTCGAAAAGGTCCTCCGCGGACATGCCACTTCCCCTCACGAAGTGTTCAAAATCCTCTCGTTCGACGCGCTCGGCCGTCTCCAGAGCTGCAAGCTCCTCGCGAATGACTTGCCGACAGGACTTTATGGGTCCTTGAAGGGTAATCGTCTTTTCGATGTGACGTTCGTGGATCAGCAACGTTGTGTCCGGGGTGAGGAAGCGGTCCGCACATTCAAAAGCCGAAAAGATCGTAACACCGGCTGACATGACTGCGGTCTTGCCCACGACGTAGGCGCTTTTGCCGCTGTATCGCTGGAAAACCCGTATCTCCAGAGCGATGCGCTTCGCCGTATCGGCATCTCCGCCCTGTGTCATCAGTTCAAGGATCAGGTCTTCGTCGTTAGCCCTGACAGCACCGAGCTGCTTCATGAAAGCCAGGAACAGCTGATCATTTATCATGCCATTGACTTGAACATTTGAGCCGACCAAAAGCTTTTCGTCTCCCGGAGCTTCCTTTCGGCCGTTCGACCTCTGGCGTCTTGCTAGGTCCATAGGAGCCGTAGAAGCAGGACCGCCCGGCGCCGCCGAACATTCGCTCCTGGCAGTGCGGGAGTGGAAGCTGGGAAATTGGACCATGGAAGGTTCCTTTGCATGGAAGCCTGAAAGAGGGGCTACAATGCGACTTAACAAACGATAGCGCCTGGAAAGGCCGGAAAAATTGGAAATGCTCCGAGCCGCCAATTAGCGAGCGTTGTTATCGCTTGGCCTGGTCGCTCTCTAAGTCGACGCGCCTCACAAACTTGTCGGCTGCTCGCCGGCCGCTCCGGTCTCACCCAATTGCGAAAGAAGGCTCTCAAAACGTCTCCTGGTCAGTTACTTGTGCCGTCTGCCGCATGGCTCACACGGCAGCACTGGCTTGGCGTGCCAATTCAGCGTCGGAAACGTCGATGCTGCAGAGCAAGGTGCCGTGTTCATCCCGCACTCGCACCAGCCAGCCAGAGAGATCGTCCGTGCCGGGCTGGAGGTCGATCAGAAGGTCGATCGCACATCGAATTGCTTCCTCGCGAGCAGCCTCGAAGCTCGCCATGCCGGCTTGCGGAACCAGCCGGCCGCCATCTCCGTCCCGATACTCAAAGATATATAACCCGGCACCGCTCTGGGTATGCGCAGAAGTGACTGCGACTTCGTCGAAATTGCCGTTGCTCTCGGCATCATAGTCGTTGGCAGCCGCGTCAAACGTGGCGGTCTGCACGAGCAACGCTTTGGCCCGACCGATTGCGCGGCTCTCGCCACCGCCCGCAAGAGGCTCCGCGTTTGCCATATCGACGCTAACGCGCTCGCCGCCCTCACCACAGAACGAAACGCGCAGGACCGGCTGCCCATTGTGCCCGATGGCCTCGCCGACTTCAGTCCGAACCAGCTGCATAGGATGAACTCCGCTAGTGTGTATCGCCACCGACGCGCCTCCAAGCTTATGGGGCACGCCTAGCTCAATGTGCATGCGGAGATGAAGTTCCAGCGCCTCGATGGTGCGATTGCAGGGCCCCGCGGATAACGCGGAGAAGAATGTGAGCGTCAGCCGTCTTCGAACGCGCAGTCTACACATCTCGTGACCTTTCCTTCGCCCGGGCGCATGCTGCGCGAAACTCCTCAACCTCTTCCTCCGTCAGATGCTCGATGCCGATAAAGTCGTTCTTGCCCTGGCCGGAGCGGATCAACTCATCGAGCTTTGCCTGGATGGCGGCGCCATCGCGGTTCTGTGTGTTCTGAATCAGGAACACCATCAGAAAGGTGACGATGGTGGTTCCGGTGTTGATGACCAGTTGCCAGGTCTCGGAGTATTGAAACACAGGGCCTGTGGCCGCCCAGGTCAAAACCGATCCCAAGCAAAGAGCGAACGCCCACGGCCTACCTGTTGCGTGAGCGACTGCTTCCGCCATTCGATTGAACCTCTTTTCCATGACACAAACCTTGGATGATGATGCGCAACCAACGTTGGTTTAGGGCACCAGTTCCCACCGATCAGGATCGCGATTTCCGGCAACTTTTGCGCGCTTGCCGAGTTTGTAGGAGCGGCCGGTACTTTGCCGTCCAGTCGAAACCATTCTTGGTGAAGAAACGCGTCTCCCGTCAGCGTCCTTGATCACCTGGGTGCGGTAGCCGTAGAATTTGACCTCGTGTGACCAGCCCTCACCCTTGGGCGGTTGCTCACCAGCTCGGGCTCCATCGGACGGATGAAGGACAACCGGGCCTTGCCGGCAAGATTACAATACGAACTCCAACGCAAAACTCGATTTGATTCAATATCGCACGCCCGTGCGTTCCGTTAGCGTTTGCTGAAGGTCGTCGGAACATTCCGGCACGGTTGCTGTTCTCTTTCAATTAGGAGGAACAGCCATGGCAGACGACAGAAGCAAGACCGATTTTCGAGACCGCGACCGGGTATCGGGAGACGAGGAATATGAAGTTGGCTATCTTGCGAGCAAGTTCCAACTCACGATCCCAGAGGCCCGCGAATTGATTGCCAAACACGGCAATGACCGCGAGACGCTTGAGCGGGAGGCGAAGAAGCTGGGTGAGCAACAAAATTGACCAACTTTCCGGCCAATCAGGGTCAAGCGATAGCCCGGTCTGCTTAAATCGAGGTGACACAGGATTCCGCAGGCCGGGCCATGCACCGACATCGAGGAGGTGCCGAGCCGGGACAGTGTCTCTAGGCAGGCCGCATGGCGAAAACTGCATTAGCATCCGCTTTTGCTTCGTCTCGTTGTCATCTTCTCTCACTTGGCCCAGCAGCGGACGCCGCGGCCATCCCCTTCGCCCGTATTTCATCAGCGATCTCGAAATGGAGCTCGGAGCCTCATTTTGGGGGGACTTGCGAGTCATTTGGCGAGAACCGGATAGCCCGGCTGCTCAGCAGCATGACAGAGTGACACGATCGGGTGCCGGGCTATCCAATAAAGCCCGTTGCAGGGGTTGGTTGGCAACGGGCTTTTCGACATGGTTCAACGCGTGATAGGCGGCGCGGTTCCCCTGACAATTTTAGGCTGGGGCGAATGATATTAATGTCCATTTAAGGGGTGCCTCCCCCCGTGACACCGCGCCTGTCTGGACAAGTCGCATTGCGTTCGTTTTCAGCCACGCCCTCTGAGGTGCCCTGCCTGATGACCGGTGCGACATCGATCACCCGCTCGCCGACTCGGAGGTCGGCAGGCAGGAATGGTGCGGGCGCAAGGGCGGCCAAGGCAGATTCCAAATCACGCGAAATATAAGTTCGAAATTATAAGGACAAAGCTGGCGAATATCGCGTTCGCTTCAAGTACAACAGCGAGGTATATTCTCGACCGAGAGCTACTCAAGCAAATCCAGCGCTCAGAACGCCATCGACTCGATCAAGAAAAATGGCCCGAGTGCGCCGGTGGCAATTCCGAAGCTGAGCATATTGGCTTCGGAACGAGCTTCGGATCGGCACTAGCACTTGTTGCGCTAGGGCAAGTGAGGCCCTCAGCTCCTAAGGCAATCTTCGGCAAATAAACTTCACTAGGCGCAAGCGCACTGGAGCAAAACACTCCCGTACACTGCGGTGGGCAATTGTGCCGCGACGGTTGATCTTCGTCACCGCTGCCGCAATCGGAGCCTTCGCTGCTGAGACGGTCATTCTGCATAGTGACCGCTTGCCCGACCTGACCCCTTCGAACTGGATCGGGCCGAAGCCCGCCTCCATGACCGGCGTCGCGTCCGTCATTGACGGTGACACAATCGAGATCCGCGGCCAGCGAATTCGGTTCAACGGGATCGACGCACCAGAGAGCAAGCAATATTGCGACGACGCCACGGGGTTCGAATACCAGTGCGGCCGACGATCCGCCGAAGCGCTGGATAGTTTCCTGACCGCCTCGCGGCCGGTGCAGTGCACTTTCGTGACTTGGGATCGCTATCACCGCGTCGTCGGCGACTGCCGGCGCGCCGACGGCGCCAGCGTGGCGGCGTGGATGGTAGAGCATGGCCAGGCGCTCGATTGGCCGCGCTACAGCAACGGCGCCTACGCGCCGCAGCAGGCCAAGGCCAAGGCGGCGAAGGTCGGTTTATGGGTCGGCAAATTCGACGCGCCTTGGGACTGGCGCGCCTCGCATGGCGACGTTGCTGCGCCGTCGAGCCAGCCGCTCGGCATCATCGGTCGCAAGCTGGTCGCGCAAAGCGGCGGCCTTTCGTGCGAACCCCGGCGGTACTGCTCGCAAATCAGCTCCTGCGAAGACGCCCAATGGTACCTGCACAACTGTGCGTGGGGCCGCAAGCTGGATAGGGATGGTGACGGGGTAGCGTGCGAGACGCTTTGCTAAGGAGGGGTTCATGGATGATTAGTTTTACAACCGCGTCGGCGGCGATCGTATTTCTTCGCGGCAGATCGACGAGTTGATCGGGCTGGCGCGCGGCGTCGCCCCGGACGGAACTATCGACAAGGCCGAAGTCGAGTTCCTTCAAAAGTGGCTGGCCGCCAATGTCGAGATTAGCGATCAGCCGATCGTCCGGACCTTGTACCGACGGGTCAATGAAATGCTCGCGGACGGCGTGCTCGATTTCGATGAACACACCGAACTTCTCGATACGTTGAACGGCTTCTCGAACCGAGATTTCGAACTCGGAGAAGTGAAGCCCACCACCCTGCCCCTTTGCAATCCGCCTCCGCATTTGACCTTTGAAGGCCGGACGTACTGCTTCACCGGGACGTTCAATTATGGCCAGCGAAAAATGCTGCGAGCAGGCCATAGCGGATCGTGGCGGCCGCGCTGGCAGCTTGACGCAAAAAACCGACGTGCTCGTGATCGGGGCCTATGCCACCGAGTCTTGGAAGCACTCATCGTTTGGCGACAAGATTTCAAAGCCACCGCCTGGCGCGACGAGGGGTGCCAATCTCGATTGTCGCCGAGAGCCACTGGGTCGGTTTTCTCTGACTTCATCCGTTAGTTAGGCAAGGTCTCATTACCATCAGCACCCTATTCGACCGAGGTGGAACGATGCGACACAATGCGTTCAGCGATTCGATCCAGCTGTTTCGGCGATTTGCGTGCCGTTCGATTACGAGCATGATTACGCTCGCAGTTGGAACGGCAGTTGGGTGCACCTCAATAGACTACCAGAAGCTCAACACCGGCCAAATATCTGGCAGCCTGTTCGTCATGTGGGTCGGCGAGGGCAACAGTTCCGGCGACGGGAATTTCCTGTTTGTGCCCGACCCTCATGATCCCTTGATCTTCCATCGGGCGGATCCGGCGACTCCTGGAAGCACGATCAGGCCGGGTCTCATGTACACCGATGGCGGCTCGATCCCGAAGATCGCGCAAGTCTTCAAGGGTCTCTCCCCATGGGGCTACGCTCCGGCGTACATGATCCACGACTGGATCTTCATCGCGCATCACTGCATCGTCGACGGCAGCACCGAAAAGAGGTTCGACCAAGTCCGTGGGGTCGACTTCGACGACTCCGCTGCGATCCTCGGCGAGGCAATCAAGGCGTTGATCGCGACGCGCGAGGTCGCGCCGAACGATATTGCCCCCAGCGCCATCACTGCAGCCGTGGGAAGCGCGATCGCCAAGAACCTTTGGGACGAGAAGGGAGCCTGTAAGTCGCTACAGGTCAGCGCGAAAGATATTGCATCCGCAGAGGCGGCGATACCGGGCTCGACATCCAAAGCTCAGAACCTGAGGACCTTCCAAATACCAGAAACCGTCGCGCCGGCGGTCCGAGCAGTGGGGCCCGCGAAGATCATAGCACGTCTGTCCTTCTGACCTGAGCGTCGAGCCAACCCATGGCGGGCCGCCGTACGGCGACCGACCGTATCGGTTAGAGTCCTCAGTTGGCACGGCAGACGAAGTGTCTGTTTTCCAGACGCTTCCGAAGCGACTATTTAGCCGAATGAAGGAGCAAAACGCACGGTCGGCTTAGTCGAACCGTGCCCAAACCTGCGGTCGAACCATCTTGCGTTTAGCCGGCACCAGTTCGCCGTCCGTCTGCCCGATCTCATTGCATTGAGGGACGGTCAATTCTTCCCCGATTGCGGCGATAAGGGCAAACACGCGGGCACGCACTCGCGGAGGAAGTCGAACAAGGCGCTCGATCAGGCGTCGACCTTCTGCGCTGGCAATGAAGCCAATGCGCTCATCGGTTCGTAGACGTGAAGCCTCATGGCCGCTCTTAGCATTCTCCGGGAGGCCTTCGAAAAAACGGCTGACGGGGACGCCTAGCGACCTGCCAATCTCGTAGATCATGGACGCGCTCACCCGGTTCCTTGCGTTCTCGTATTTTTGGAGCTGTTGAAAGGTGATGCCTATCGATCGGGCGAGCTGAGCCTGTGATACGTCCGACTGCACGCGAACCATTGCGATCTGTCTGCCGACATGCACATCGGCCGGGTGAGGGTCACGCCCGGCCTTTGGCTTTTGCGCCGCCAGGGACTCGCTAGAGCGTTTCTGTTTCAACAACAACTTTCGAAACTCCAACAGGTCATTGGATAAAAAATCCGTCGCAGTCGGAACCTCGTCCTTTGTGGAGGGCGTCAGCCGAATTTGCGCACAAGCGGCGGGACTATCCTGCCTGAGCATCCAGATATTTCGATCCCGGTACCGAAGGCACGCGAGCGGCTTGCGAAACCTTCAAGAATATTTCGCGCCACGTGTCCGGCGGCGGGGACGGGAACCAATTTTCCCGTTTCGGCTCCCGTGCGTTCATTTACCTCGCCGATCACGACCGGCAGAAGGTCTATGCCTTCGAGCGTTCCATTCGCATCATAGCGGCAAGCCGCGACAATGCTCTGCCAGACCTCCGGAGGATCCCATTCGCCCTCGTCCGGATGGACGTGAAACAGGAAATTTCCGAGACCGTAGAAGATGGGCGAGCCGTTGTAGATTTCCACCGCCTGAAGAACCGGGGCGCCGTGGCTGACGAAGAGGCCTGCGCCAGCCTCGATGCATGTGCGGGCAAAGGTTTGCACCCAGCGCGGCACGTCCTGCCAACCCGGTTCCCAATGGTGGTGGTGCAGATACGCGATCACAAAATCGCGTTGCGCAGCCGCCTGCCGGATCGCCGAGAAATGAATATTCGCGCTCTGCTGATCGATCTCGATCAAGCGGCTGAAATCGGCAGCCTGCGTGAACACGGTTCCGTAGAAATTCAGCTCCTTCCCTCTCGTTAGCTCCGGCGGATCTTCCGGTTGCGCGTAGTTGGTGAGTTCAAGGTGCGAGCTTTGCAACTGATCGCCAAGCCTTGCCAGCCTTCGGAAGTGCCCGTCCGGCACCCCAATCTTTCGAACGGTTTTCAGCCGGTTGACGCCAGGCCGAGCCGGACGGGAAGCGGTGCCGTTCTCGGCGTACATGTTGGCCGGGCCTGGGCCTGCGTCTATCGCAAGAAGGGAAACCTGGCGGGCGCCCAGATGGCGATGGCCGAGTTTCGCGGCATGGGTCTCGTCGATGCCAACCCCAGCATGCAGGAAGCCGCGCGCTTCGACCTCCTCCAGTGTGGCGAGAACGCCGGAAGCACCGAGATCGAATGCGTGGTTGTTCGCCAGGGCAAGCGCGTTGAAACCTATATCCTGCAATGCATCCAGCACTTCGGCCCTGGAATAGCCGAAGTACCTGCCTTTGGTCGGCCAACCACCATGCTTGCCGAGGATCGTCGATTCGAAATTGGTGAAGACGACATCACCTTGCTGTAAGAAGCGTACAACCGCCGCGAACTGTTCGTCTTGAACATGGCGGATGTCATGCGTGATCAATGACTGGCCGGTTACGACCGCGCAAAATGGGTCTTTCATGGAACTCGCCTCACAGTCGTGAAGGGTCGGGCGCCGACGTTCGGTCAGCACCACATTGGAGTCGCCGCCGATCGCCGGGCTATTTTGGCAGGGCCGGAGAAATGTCCGTCTTGAACCACTTCAGACTCAACGCCTTGATGGTGCCATCCTTAGTGGCAGCTTCGAGCGCCGCATTGAACTTGGTGAGCAGTTCGGTGTCGTCTTTGCGCATGCCAGCGCCAACACCCGGACCCCAGAGACCACCATTCAGCTCCGGTCCGAAAAACACCGCAACCGACCCACCGGGCGCCTCCAGGAAATCGCGCCATGTGAAATAGTCGGCGAGGCCGCCATCGACGCGCCCCGCGGTAAGGTCGAGCTTCAAATTGTCGAGACTGTCATAGCTGCGAATGGTCACGACATCGCCGAGGAGTTGCTTCACAACAGCCTCGGAGTTCGATGAACGAAGGACACCAATCGTTTTGCCGCTGAGGGTCGATCTGAGCTGGTCGATGGTTGCCTTCTCTTTGTCTCCAGCCTTGGAAAGATTGACTTTCGCTTTGGTGTCGCCGGTATCGAGCCCGAGCTCTTTGCGCACGACGAACTGGTTGTAGCCGCTGGCGTAGGGGCTGGAGAATGCGATCTGCTGCTTGCGCTTCTCCGTGATCGCCATTCCCGACATGATGACGTCGTATTTCCCGACCAGCAACGCGGGAATGATCCCGTCCCAATCCTGCGCCACGAAGGTGCATTTGATTTTGATGCGATTGCACAACTCGAGACCGACATCGACATCGTAGCCGTAAAGCTTGCCATCCGCGCCTGTCCCGTCCCAGGGCGGCGACGCCCCTTCGGTGGCGATCGATATCGTTCGCTCGCTTTCGGCACGTGTGGGCAAGGCGGCGAGCAAGGAAGCAACAGAAATGGTAATAGCCAGGGACATGCGCATAGAGTACCACTTTCTTCTGGTTTGGGTGGGAAAGCAGCCGTAGGGCTGCGGCGTCACGGCACGAGTGTCGTGATCTCGTGATCAGGCAAGCCCGGACAGGGCCGCGCTTTGCGTCTGTGCTTTGGAGTGCCCTCGGTCGAAAGCCGCCGTTCCAGGAACTGGGTGGCTTTCACCGCGAGAGTCGTGAGCACGAGATAGATTGCTCCTGCGACGATGAATATCTCGTAGGGCGCGAAGGTGGCCGACACCATCTGTCTCGCCATGCCGGTTATCTCAAGCAGCGTTACCGTGCTTGCCAGCGACGAGCCCTTGATCATCCCCACGACCTCGTTTCCGTAAGCGGGAAGCGAAATCCGGAAAGCGATCGGAAAGGTGACAAGGCGGGCGATCTGCAGGCGTTTCAGCCCAAGCGCCTTGGCGGCCTCAACGATACCGGTCGGCACGGACTGGAGACCGCGGCACAGGATTTCGGTCGTGTGCGCCGCGCTGTTTAGCGAAAATGTGAACAGGGCGCACCAGAGAGGGTCTTTAAGGATCACCCAGAAGACGCTGGCGCGCACAGCCTCGATCTGGCTCAAACCATAATAGAGCAGGAAGAGCTGAACCAGCATCGGCGTACCGCGGATTACATAGGTGTAGGCCAGCACCGCGAATGAGAGGCTCGGTCGTCCAAACGCGCGGGCGAACGCCAGTGGCACCGACAGAAGAAATCCAGCAGTCAGCGACAGGCCTGTCAGGGTCAAGGTGAGACCGATGCCTGAGGGCAATACCAGCAAGGCGTCGAACATCAGGCCGAGGTTCATGTCGACACCTTCCTATCGACTGAACGCGGGATAGCGCCGCTCCGCCAACCGGATCGACAGCAAGGTGATCGTCGTCAGGGAGAGATAGAACGAGGATGCTGCAAGGTAGAAGGTCAACGGCGCGCGCAAGGATCCGGCGCCGACATAGGCAACGCGCATGATGTCGGTCAGGCCCACGACAGAGACCAGCGCCGTGTCCTTAAAGAGCGATATCCAAAGATTGCCATAGGCGGGCAGCGCCAGCCTTAGCATTTGTGGACCCACGATGAACAACCACCGCTGCCAGGAATTCAGGCCAAGCGACTTCGCTGCTTCGGTCTGCCCCGCTGGCACCGCCGCAATCGCACCGCGGAAGACTTCGGTCGCATAGCCACTGAAGACAACAGTCAGCGCGATGACCCCAGCGGTGAAAGCGTTCACCTCGACATACCTGCCAGCGACCTTGCTGGCGAAGGTGGTTCCACCGAAATAGATGAGAAGGATTATGAGGAGCTCTGGAACACCGCGAACCACGGTCGTGTAAGCCGTCACGACACTTCTGAAACGGGCTGCAGACGTGCCTTTCGAGATAGCCAACAGCAGGCCGAATACGGTGCCTAGGAACCCACTAACAAGAGCAAGGCCGACGGTAACCATGAAAGCCGCAGCAAATTGAGCAGAAAATCCGCCCATGAGACTCTTCCATCAATTCGCAATTTCGCAATGTATGCCACGTCTTGCCGCGACACACCTCTGGCCGATAGCCTAAGATTTGCAAAATCTACTAAGGGATATTCTGCAACGGTTTTGCAGGATTGACCCTAAATTACCGAGCTAACCTATTCATTCAATCTATAATTTTCAGAATTATGCCTATAACAAATGATTATACGGGCAGCTCCTCTCTCGACGCTCTGAAAAGTTAGGAGCGATGGAATTGGCATAGGAGCGCGTGCTGGATCGACCTCAGCGCCCTCGCCTCAAGGAATTCCGCTAACCGCCCCTGCCGCGGCGGAAAGATACCTATTGTAGTCGAGCCAGCTTTGGTTAGGGCTCGTTGTCAGGCTCGACCAATTCAACGTGGCCGACACCCAGGGCTTGGGCCAGTTCATAAAGCGTGATTACGGTCGGATTCCTTCGGCCACGTTCCAGGCCGCTGAGATATTGCTGACTGAAGCCGGAACGCGCTTCCACCTCTTCCTGGGTCAGGCCTTTCTCTCGACGCAGGCGGGCGAAGTTCCGGCCGACCAATTTGCGCATATCCATGCGCACGAAGATCGCGATTTACATACTTTGAGTTTATCAACTATAATATGTAAATCATTGATCTGAGAGAGATCTCAGCGTGTAGGCGGCATGAACCGGAGAACGAAGTCGGCCCAGAGATCGCGTCGGTTTCATTTTCAGGGTTGTGTGCGTGGTCTCCACACCCTCATCGGCCAACTCAATCGCCTCGCGACCGGTGAAGGGCTCTCGAGAAAAGGGCGCAAAATGGAGTTGCTGCAAAGCGGCTTGAAGCTCCGACAACTGCAGGTCTTTCGTCAGGTGTTGCGGACCGGATCGACGAGACAGGCAGCTGCTGCGCTCGGGATAAGCCAACCTGCGGTCAGCCAGCACGTGAAGCAGCTCGAGGCCGCCCTCGGCATCGCTCTCTTTGAAAGATCGACCAACCGCATCATTCCGTCGAGGAAAGCCTGGGAGCTCCTGCGCAACGTGGAATTGGCCCTGACTTCCATGGACCGCCTGGAAGCGTCGATCTTCGCGATCAAGAACGACGAGAAGCAGCGGATCGCAATTGCCGCACCCGCCGTTTTCGGTTTCGTGACGTTGCCGAAGGTCGTAGCGACTATCCGATCGAAGACGGCTTCAAGTGTCCGGTCAATTTCGGGAAACTACGAGCAGGTGGGTGAGCATATCCTGTCGGGGCGGGCAGATCTTGGAATCTCGAGGTTGCCCTTGGATCCCCGGCTGTTTGAATGGGCGCCAATCGGGTCGGCACGCAACGTGTGCATCTTCCACTCCAAGCACCGTTTCTCGAAAAAATCATGTGTCGAGGCACACGACCTGGAGGGGGAACAGATCGTCGACATCGACCCCCAGTTTGCGTCGCATCAAATGAATTTCAACGCGTTGCGCTTCGCTGGGGTCGAGCCAGACATACTGGTGGAATACGATTGCAATGGCTACGAAGTCGGCTTCGTCTCGGCCGGTCTCGGCGTTTCCATCACCAACGAAATCATCGCCCGCGAATATGCAGCGTTCGAGCTGGAGGCAAAGCCGGTGGAGCCCTCCGCCCTCTATCACTACGTTGCGGTCTGGCAAAAAGGCAGGGTCTTCTCCAACGTGTTGGAAGTCTCTCTCGAGGCAATCCTGTCCGCCTTTCAACCGGCGGCGGAAAGCGGACCTACCGTTCTCCCGATACACGCCACTGCCCGCGCTGCTGACCGTTCCTCCTAACGGCTCCGGACTAACCCTTCCGCTCATGCTTTGCCTTCGCGAAACCGCGATCCGTCGCGATGAAACGCTTGAGCATGGGCACGATCAAGCGCAGGGGATCGGTGGAGGATTGCCCCGTTTCGCGTCCGAGAATTTCGGCATATCGGATCAGGTCGCGATGCAGCGGCGCCGGAAGCTCGATTGTGACTTTGACAGGTTTGTCCTCGGCGATGGGGCCGAGTTTCAGCTCGGCCATTTCAGCCTCCGTATGGTTGGAGCACAAGATCGCGGGTGACGATAACGCGCACGGGAAAACCCGGGCGAATGTCGAGCGTCGGCGCTATCTGGAGCTGGCGCTGGACGATCTGCTGGCCAACCTGGCTGACGCTGTCGGAAGCGCCGCTGCGCAAGGCGCGCACGATATCGCTCTCCTGGCCAGACGAGCCGGCCTCCGCCCCGACGCTGAGGATGGTGGAAAGTGCTGCCGCCTTGAACAACTCGCGCCAGTGATAGTCGACGCCATCCTCGAGGCCTGCATAGCCCTGACCGTCCGCGCCAGGCTGACGCTCCAAAACAATCGAACGGCCGTCCGGGAAAATCAGCCTGTTCCAGACAAGCAGCACACGTTTTTGCCCGAACCCCACGCCGCTGTCGTATTGGCCGATCACTCTGGTGCCTTGGGGGATCAGAAGCGAGCGCCCTGTCGGGCTGTCGTAAACGTTCTGCGTCACCTGGGCGGTGATTTGACCGGGCAGGTCCGAACGGATACCGGTTACGAGGGCAGCCGGGATCACGGCTCCTGCCTGAAGCACATAAGGTGAAGCCGGTGGCACGACGCGTTCGGGCGCGACGGTGTTGCGGTCGGCGGCTCCACTCAGGAAGGCAAGTTGGCGGTCCTGCTGCGTTTGTCCGGCAGGAGCCAGACCGGCGAGATCCTGCGTGGCGATATTTGTCTGATGTTCCGTCGTTGCGTCGGCGGCAGCCCCGGTCTGGAAGAAGACCTGCGATGTTCGTGCCGCCTCTTCTTCCGCCCGCCGTCGTTGTTCGGCCTCGTCAACAGTGGGCGTCGCGATAGCCGGCGTGACAACGGGCTGCCCCTTGTTCTGGGCGTCGAGGATCGGACGGCCGAGATCTCCGGGCAACGGCGGCCCAAGTATCGGGCCGGTATAGTCGCGTGGCAGGTTGGCCAGCCCATCAGCCGGTTGCCGGTTGGAAGTCGAGAAGAGTTCCTCGCCATGGGGGTCTGTCTCGCGCGTCTGCAGGGCGTATATCAGTGCGCCGCCAATGCCGAGCGATGTGATGAAGGCGACGCCGGCGAGCACCTTGCGCGACAGCCGGGTCACTCGCGGCGGCTCGGCGCGAAGCCGCATGGGAGCGGCCGCCGTTTCGTTCTCGTTCATGGCTGCTCCCCTCCCCTTTGCCTCGGTGGATTGGTGACTTTCGACGCTGAATTCGAGGTCGGCATCCAAGGGAATCGATCCTTCTTGATCCCGTCGGTTCGGACGATCCTCACGGTCTGTTGTCGTTTGCCGCTGCCGAGACGCAGTTCGGCCGCGCCGAAGAGACGGTCGACAATCAGAATGTTTTGGAAGACCCGACTGTTGACGATCTGGGCTTCGCCGTCCGGGCCGATGACGAAGATCGGCGGCATCTCGCCCTGTACGATTCCGCGCGGGAACTCGACGTAGACGCGCCTGCCGTCGTCATAGACGGTGACGGGCTTCCACGGCGGCGTGTCACCTGTCAGACCATAGCGGTAGTTGCGCTGGACGGTGTCCGGGATCATCGGCGTGGCGGGAACAACCTGCCGCCGATCGGTTGGCTGCGCCGGGTAGGCCCATGCCACGGCCGGCATGTAAGGCTTTTCGCCTGCCCGCAGCTCGATCATGTAGCTTCGCCGGTCGGTGGTGACGACGAGATTGGTGGTGATGTCTGCGCGCGAGGGCTTCACCAGCACATGGACGCGCCGGGTTAGGCCCGACCCGCTTTCGGTATCGCCGATGATCCAGCGCGCGGTGTCTCCCGCCGCAATCGGGCCGCTGCCAGTCAGGTTCTCGCCGGGCTCAAGAGCGATGTCTGTTATCTGCCCGGGTGCGGCATAGACCTGGTAGAGAGCCCCTTCGCTCCAGGGATATATCTGGATGGCGTTGTAGTATCCCTCGCGTCGCGGCTGGACGCGCGCGGCCGCGTTGGCGTTCTCGACGCGCGCGGTCGGTGTATCGCCAGCCGCCCCTCCCATCGTTGGTGTCCAGCCCGGCGGAATGTGTGGCGGCTTGGGTTTCTGTTCGGCGGGTCCTGGCGGGGCGGGTGGCAGCGGCGGCACGTAGGAATCATAGCCAATCTGCGGCGGTCTCTGGAGCTTGGCACAGCTGGTGAGTACCAACCCCGAAAGGAGGGCCGAGGCGAGTACAGATCCAGCGAGGCTCATTGGCTCATCTCCCGCGACCAGTTGATGGCGTTGACGTAGATGCCGAGCGGGTTCACCCGAAGCCGTTCGGTGTCATGCGGCGGCTGGACCACGATTGTGAGGATCGCGGTCCAGTGCTCCGTGGTGGACAACTGACCGCTTTCGTAACGACGCTCGGTCCAGGCGACGCGGAAGGAATCCGCGGAGGCACGGATGACCGAAGAGACCTCGACCGCCACCTGCTGCTTGCCGACTTTGGAAAAGGGGTCGTTTGCGCGGGCATAATCATTGAGCGCCGCTGCACCTTGGTCGGTCGTCCACTCGTAGGCGCGCAGCCAATCCTGGCGCACGATGATCGGGTCGGCCGGGATCGATCGGACCTGCTCGACGAAGCGGGCGAGGTGCCAGGCGATTTGCGGGTCGGTTGGCTTGTAGTCGGCAGTCGCCGGCGCGACCGTTTGCCCCTGTCCGAGCGCATCGACCTGGACCACCCACGGCACCACCGATCCCCGCGCTGACATCCACACGACCGAGCAGGCGAGGCCAGCCGAGAGGATCAGCGACCCGAAGGCCATGTACCGCCAGTTCCTGGCTTGCACGCGCGCAGAGCCGATGCGCTCGTCCCAAATCTGCGACGCCTTCTGATAGGGCGTCTCCGGTTGAGCTGATTTGCCATAGTGGACGGCGGGTCGTCGAAAAATGTTCATTGGTCATTTGCCTTCGGAGAGAGAAATCGATGTGCCGCTGCCGTGGGCTTCGCCGGCACGCACGGCATGCGCTGTGGTCTGGACGCCATGAGAGAGTTGCTGCGATCGCTGCAAACGTTTGGCCCAGTCCGGCGGGCCGTTGGCCACTCTGCCCGCCTGGCCATCGCGGCCGAACGACAGATCGCTAGCTGCACCGACCCCGCCTCCGACGGTCCCCAGGGTCGATGAGCCACCGGTGGCCTCGACGGCCGAATTGACCCCGGAAGCGAAGCTCGACTTCATGGATTGGCTGGCGCGCGCGGCGGCGCGCTTGAGCGGCGAGACAGCAGCGGACACGCCAGCGCCTGCAACTCCGCCCAGCCCGGAGGCGATGCCCGCGGCGCCAGTCTGGCCGGCGGAACCGAGAGTATAGGCGGCAGACGCACCGCCTGCGAGAGATGAACCGCTCCGTGCCGCCAATGGCGCTGCAGACAACGCCGAACTTCCGCCGCGCATCGCGATACCAGCAATTCCGCCGGCGACGAGCGCCATGCCGCCTGCCCCGAGACCTGTTCCAACGGCCGCTCCCGCCCCAAGCTGCGGTCCGCCGGAGACAAGACCGTTGGCAATGCCGGGACCGAAGATACCGAGCCCAAGCAGTGACAGCGCCGCCAGCACGATCGCCATCGCCTGGTCGATTGTTGGGTTCTCGCCGCCGAAGCCCTGGGTGAACTCGCCAAACAGCGTCGAGCCGATGCCGATGACGACGGCAAGCACAAGCACCTTGATGCCCGATGAGATGACGTTGCCAAGCACGCGTTCGGCCATGAAGGCTGTCTTGCCGAAGAGACCGAAGGGGATGAGAACGAAGCCGGCCAGCGTCGACAGCTTGAACTCGACCAGGGTGACGAAGAGCTGCACGGCCAGGATGAAGAAGGCGAGCAGGACGAGCGCCCAGGCGAAGAGCAGGCAGGCGATCTGGATGAAATTCTCGAAGAAGGACACGTAGCCCATCAACCCTGAGATCGCCTCAAGCAGGGGTCGCCCCGCATCAAGTCCAGTTTGCGCGACCTTGCCTGGACGAAGCAGGTCCTGGACCGAAAACCCGGTGCCGCTCGCCTTCAGGCCAAGCCCGGAAAAGCTTTCGAAGACGATCCGGGCGAGATCGTTCCAGTTGGAAATCAGGTAGGCGAAGACACCAACAAACAGCGTCTTCTTGACCAGCCGCGCGAGAATGTCGTCATCGGCACCCCAACTCCAGAAGAGGGCGGCGAGCGTCACGTCAATGACGATCAGCGTGGTGGCTACGAAGGCAACTTCGCCACCAAGCAGGCCGAACCCACTGTCTATGTAGCGGGTGAAGGTGGCGAGGAATTGGTCGATGACGCCGGTGTTGCCCATGCCTATCGCGCCTCCGGCGAGGTCGCATCTTTCGGCGGCGCGCTGACCGGCCCGGAAGCGGAGGTCGCAAACGGCGATTTGGACCCGAGGAACCGGTCGCGCTGTTCGGCCCACAAGCGCAAGCAACCGCTGTCACGCAAAGCGACCTCACCCAATATCTGGCAGCGGCGCAGACCCTCGGGGGGCGGGGTCGGCGCCAAAGCGGCAGGCAACTGAGGAGCAGCATCGTGCGGCCTTTCCTCCTTGCGGGTCATCTCGAGCGCGGTCGCCGTAACGGCGACCGCGACGAAGATGACAGCGACGACGCGGGCGAGTGACTTGCCATCCACGTTCAGAACCTCAGCGATTGAACATTGCAGCATTGCCGGCCTGGTAGCCGGAGCCGGGAGTGAGGAAGCGACGGCGCTGCTCGCGGCCCTGGTCGGCGGCGGCGGCACGTTCGGCTTCGGTCAACGCCTGGGCGCGACCGTTGGCGGCGACAACGGCGGTGAGGTCCGCGAGCTGCTGGGCCTGCAGCGCGAGGAGCTGGTTGCCGGCTTGCGTCGCCTGCAGCGCGCCGGTCGCTGATTGGCTGGCGCCGACAAGCCCCGACATCTGCGTGCGATTGGTGTC
>NZ_RZOF01000380.1:0-5697 GCF_003998955.1 Mesorhizobium sp. M4B.F.Ca.ET.017.02.2.1
TCTTCCAGCATTTCTCCTTGTTCGAGACACTGACGGTGGTGGAAAACATCCGCCTGGTCGTGCCCGCAAGCAAATCGGATCTGGCGCAACGCATCCGCGCGCTCGGCCGCGACTTCGGACTTCAAGTCGATCCGCTCGCCCATGTGCACGCGCTCTCGGTCGGCGAGCGGCAGCGGGTGGAGATCATCCGCTGCCTGATGACCGAACCCCAGCTTCTGATCCTCGACGAACCGACCTCCGTCCTGCCGCCGCAATCGGTTGACAGGCTGTTCGAGACCTTGCGGCGGCTGCGCGACGGCGGCGTTTCCATCCTCTTCATCTCGCACAAGCTGGAGGAGATCCGCGCGGTCTGCGACCGTGCGACCATCCTGCGCGGCGGGCGCGTCACCGGCAATGTGGACCCGCGCGACCACGACGCGCACGACCTCGCCCGCATGATGATCGGCCGCGACATGCCGCAGCCCATGCCGGCGGTCGCGCATTCCGGCGGCGACAAGTGCCTCGAGATCGTCGGCCTCGACCATCGGCCGGACGATCCCTTCGCGGTGCCGCTTTCCGACGTCAGCCTGACGGTGCGGGCCGGCGAGATCCTCGGCATCGCGGGCATATCGGGCAACGGGCAGAGCGAACTCGCAGCGCTGATCTCGGGCGAGACGGTGCTGCCGCGCGAAAAGTCCGACCGTATCTTCATGATGGGAAAGGATGTCGGCGCGCTCGATGCGGCGGCCCGGCGCCGGCTGGGCTTGGCTTTCGTTCCGGAGGAACGGCTCGGCCGCGGCGCGGTGCCCGAAATGTCCCTTGTCCTCAACAGCCTTCTGACCGCCCATCCGTTCGGCCTGCTCAAGCGCGGCCTCGTCGACACGCCGCGGGCGAAGGCTTTCACCGACGACTGCATCCGCCAATACGACGTGCGCACGCCCGGTTCCGAAGCGGAGGCCGGCGCGCTCTCGGGCGGCAATCTGCAGAAGTTCATCGTCGGCCGCGAGATCATGCTGTCGCCGAAATTGCTGTTCGTGGCGCAGCCGACCTGGGGCGTGGATATCGGCGCGGCCGCCGCCATCCGCCGGCGCCTTGTCGCCCTGCGCAACGAAGGCGTGGGCATCCTCGTCATCTCGGAGGAACTGGAGGAGCTGTTCGAACTCTGCGATTCGATCCAGGTGATCCATCAGGGCCGGCTGAGCCCGCCGCTGGTGACGCGCGACACCAGACCCGAGGAGATCGGCCGCTACATGATCGGCGCCCATTTGACGGCCAGGAAAGTCCCTGCATGATCGCTTCCTCCAGGCCGTTCCTTCCCGTTCTGGTTCGCCGGGAGCATGCCTCGCTTACCGTCAAGCTGGTCGCCCCGCCCGTGGCGCTCGGCCTGGCGACGCTCCTCAATCTCGGGCTCTACGTGCTGATGGGCCGCGATCCCGTAGCCGTTTTCCACGCGATGCTTCTTGAACCCTTCCTGTCCTGGGCCTCGTTCTCGGAAGTCCTGCTCAAGACCGGGCCGCTCCTGCTCATCGCGCAGGGGCTTGCCATCGGCTTTCGCGCAAAGGTCTTCAACATCGGAGCCGAGGGCCAGTTCATCCTCGGCGCGATCTTCGCATCGGCCATCCCAATCTGGTTTCCAGCCGCGACGGGCCAGTGGATATGGCCCTCCATGCTCGTCATCGGCGCGCTGGGCGGCGCGCTGTGGGCATCGCTCACCGCCTTCTGGCGCGTCAGGCTCAATGCAAACGAGATTCTGGTGTCGCTCATGCTGGCGCTCGTCGCCGCGCAATTGCTCAACTATCTGCTTCTCGGCCCCTGGAAGGATCCGGCCGGCTTCAACTTCCCGCAATCGGTGATGTTCCAGTATGACGCGATGGTGCCGATCCTGATCCCCGGCACCCGGGTCAACGTCTCGCTGCTTGTCGCCTTCGCATTCTCCCTCGCGGCCTGGGTCTTCATGCAGAGGAGTTTCGCTGGCTACAAGCTGCAGGTCGGCGGCCTCGCGCCGCACGCGGCCGGATACGCCGGCTTCAACGAAGGGCGCGCGATCTGGCTTTCGCTGCTCATCGGTGGTTTCGCTGCAGGCCTCGCCGGAGCGGCCGAGGTGGCCGGGCCGCTTGGTCAGTTGCAGCGCTCCATCTCTACCGGTTACGGCTACGCCGCCATCATCGTCGCCTATCTCGGTGGCCTTCACCCGGTCGGCATCGTCTTTTCCGCGCTGCTGATGGCGGCCCTCTATATCGGTGGCGATAATGCAATGGTCTCGGCAAATCTGCCGGTCGCAGCGGTCCGGGTCTTCCAGGGCAGCCTGCTGCTTGCCTATCTCGTCGCCATCGCCTTCGTCCGCTACCGGCTCGTCTGGCGCCATGCCGCCCACGGAAGCACCTCATGAACGCCGTTGAGTTCATCGTCGCCGGGATGCTGGCGGCAGCCACGCCGTTCCTTCTGGCGGCGCTCGGCGAACTGGTGGCCGAGCGGGCCGGCGTCCTCAATCTCGGCGTCGAGGGACTGATGGCCCTCGGCGCCGTGATTGCTTTCATCGTCGTCTATCAGGGCGGCGGGCATCTGCTCGGATTCCTCGCCGCCGGCCTTGCCAGCGCTGCGCTCTCCCTTGTCTTTGCCGTCATCGCGCTGGGATTCCGCGCCAACCAGGTCGCGGTCGGCCTCGCCATAGGCATACTCGGCCAGGGCCTCTCGGCGCTGTTCGGCAAGAGCTATGAGAGCCTCACGGTCAGGGGGCTGCCGAAGCTGTCATTGCCCTGGCTGTCGGATATCCCGGTCGTCGGCGGCCTGTTCGCCCAGGACATTGTCGTGTGGCTTTCGCTTGCCGCGACCGTCGCCATCTGGGCGACGTTCGCCTACACCAAGACCGGTCTCGTCGTCCGCGCCGTCGGCGAGAACCCCAAGGCGGCGCATGCGCTCGGCTATCCGGTGATCGCCGTGCGCTTCGCCGCCGTCGCCTTCGGCGGCGTGCTGGCGGGGTTTGCCGGCGCCTACGCAGCCGTGGTCTACACGCCGCTGTGGGCCGATGGCATGATCGCCGGGCGCGGCTGGATTGCGATTGCGCTGGTCGTCTTCGGCACCTGGCTCACCAGCCGTATCTTTCTCGGCGCGTGTCTCTTCGGCGCCGTGTCCCTGGCAAGTCTGGCGGCGCAGGCGACCGGGCTGGGCGTTTCCTCGCAACTTCTGTCGAGCCTGCCCTATCTCGTGACAGTCATCGTGCTTGGCATCATCTCGTCGAACCGGCGGCTGCTCAAGCTCAACGGCGTTGCTTCGCTGGGAGAGCCTTTCGAGCGCTAGCACCACGGATGCGCCGCAATGCGGCCAATGCCATCTGCCCCGGCGAAACGGCAACGCCGATGGTCGGGTGCCAGTTCGGGGCTGCCGGCCTGCCACGCCGCCGACAGCCCCCGGCAGACCCCTCATTGCGGCGGAAAGAAGCACCGCAACCAGGAGAGTCGACATCGCATGAGGATATCACTATATACCGGCGGCTTCGGCGACGCGCCCCGGGTATTGGGCGGTCGACGGCGCTGCGAATGTGCTGACACCTATTGTGATGCAAATCGGTCTGAAAACCGGAAAAGCAAAATAGAAACAATAGCATGATGCTGGGTATCCCAGCCACCTCCACCATCATCCTCAACGATCAGAACGTGTCCCTTGACGCTTCCCTCCTCTCGCACGCTGTGGACCTCGGGCAAGATCAACTTGCCGGGAGATGCCGACTCGGCTGGAATGGGTGCATGCATCCTTTGCGGGGTGCCGACGTTTATGATTACCAACCGGCATAGCCGCTAGGGAAAAGCAGTATGAGTGAACATGCGATCGAGTTCTTGCGGGGGTGGATTGGCGAGAAGGTCCATTGCCAGCACTCGCCGGTAAAGATCGACACGCAGGCCGAGACCCTCGCCAGGGAATGCGCGGCCAAGGCGGCCGAGGAGGGCATTCTTCTCGAGGACATCCAGGAAGAGGTCGGCGACATCAAGGAATTGATCGCATCGCGCCTCGAAGAGGCCGCCGAGGCCGAGCAAGAAACCCATCCGGACAAGCCGTCCGAGTGAGCTAGACCCGGGCGGGGCGCGCCTGTCCCAGGCAGCGACTACCCTTTCGGGAATTTGGCCTGAAGCCAGGCCTTCGGCAGCGCCGGCACGAAATTGCCGTCCCGCCCTGTCATGTCCTCATTGGCGACCAGCGCGTTGAGGATCGCTTCCTCCACCCCTTGCACCACCGCATCGAAAAACGGATCGATATCGACGTCCGCAACGAAATCGGCATGCGCGATCCGTCCTGACGGTCCGAGCGCAGCCTCCGGGTTGGCGGTCGAGAAAGCGAGAAAAATGTCGCCCGAGCTGTGGTAGCCGTAGCCGCCGGTCATGGCGATGCCGAGCGGCACACGCCTCGCCAGCCGCTTCATCTGATGCGGCAGGAACGGCGCGTCGGTGGCGACGATGGCGATGATCGAACCCTTTTCGGCGCGCGGCGTGCCTTCGCGGATCGCCGGTTCGGCGAGATCTGGCCCGACGCGCTGGCCGCGCAGGGTGAAATTGCGCCGCTTGCCGAAATTCGCCTGCACGAACACCCCGACGGTGTAGCGGCTGTCCTGCCATGCGACGATGCGCGATGCGGTGCCGGACCCGGCCTTGAAGCCGAAGGCGATCATGCCGGTGCCGCCGCCGACGCTGCCTTCCTCGATAGCGCCGATGGCAGCGCTGTCGAGCGCGCCGGCAACATCGTCGAAGCTGACATGATGGCCGTTGATATCGTTGAGGAAGCCGTCAAAGGTCTCCGCCGCCACCGGCAGGCCCCAGCCTGTGTCGAGCGCGGCCGGCAGCACCTTGTGCATCCAGCGCAGCGTGCCGTCGCGGGTGACCCCGCAGGAATGCGTGTTGGTGATGGTGACCGGGAAATTGAAGGCGCCGGTCTCCTCGATGATGTGCGTTCCCGTCAGTTCGCCGTTGCCGTTCTGGCTGAAGACGCCGGCAAAGACCGGCGTCGCGAGTTCAGCAATCGGCCTGGGCAGGATGGCGGTCACGCCGGTGCGCACCGGCCCCTTGCCGACGACCAGCGGCCCGTCGCCCGAGATCAGCGTCGTATAGCCCACCGAAACGCCCGGCACATCGGTGATGGCATTGAACTCCCCGGCCGTGCCGTCGAAGCCGATGCCGAAAGCGCGGGCGCGCTGCTTTCGGGACGGCGTCAGGAAATGCGGATCATGTCCTGTCATGCCGCGCCTCAGAACAGCGAGCCTTGATTGCCCGGCTCCCTTGGCTTGGCTGGTTTGGCCGACGCCTTGGGCCGCGCGCCGCCGCCGGTGGCGACCGCGTCGGCGCTGCCGTCGGCGAATTCCAGCGACAGCGCCGCCCCTGGTACCACGTCCGCCGCCAGCTTGATCACCGCGCCTTCGGCATCCTTGACCAGCGCGAAGCCGCGCGCCAGCACCGCCTTGTGCGACAGCGTCGACAAAAGCCGGTCGGCCTGGGTCAAGCTCGCGCGCAACCGGTCCAGCCGTCTCGCGATGGCATGGTCCTGGCGCCGCGTCAGCCCGGTCAGAGCGTCGCCTTGAGCCTTCTGACGCCTGACGATCGGCGCCGGCGACAGCCTTGCGGCGGTGCGTTTGAAGCGTGCCCGCCTCTCGCGCGCGATGGCAAAGAACGCCGCCTGCGCGCGGGCGAGATCGCGGCCGGTCAGCGTGCGCGCTTCGTTGATGCGGCGGGAGAG
>NZ_RZOF01000381.1:0-5688 GCF_003998955.1 Mesorhizobium sp. M4B.F.Ca.ET.017.02.2.1
TGATTGCCGACGAGTCAGCTATTTTCGGCAGCTTAGCTCCCGGAGAGTTCCGCATCCTACGTCGACCCTCCATACTTCCGAGAGCGAGGCCAAAGCCGTCATTCAAGAACGCGTTGGACGCCCTCCAGCACGAAATCAGCAAGCAAAGTGCTTGGTTTTATGACTTCTTCTATTTTTGCTATCAGCGATATGACTACCTGCTGGGTTTTTCGCAATACGCGGCAAGTCGAACGTCATTTTGCTCAGATTTGGTCGAGAAGATCTATGCTCGCCGTGCCCCCGGATTGTTACAGGCCGGACGGCGCAACCGCATCTTCCCACAGGACTTATTTGCGATGGCTACAGACGCGAAATTTGATGACATAACTCAAGCGTTTTCCGAAGGCCGCCGGACATTCCCCTCTACCACGGACAAAGAGCGGGTTAAGCACATGCTGAACGTCATGGAATTTCGCCTGGGTGCGGCTTTGGACAACATCGCGGCGCTCGAACAGGGTGAAAGAATAAGGGTCGTTACCAGCAAAATGCCTGGAGGGGATCGTTTACCCCAGACCCCAATCGGTGAATCATTTGGCCCCGCCGAGCAACTCACCTGGAGTACAAAAGCGGCTGCAGTTGCGGCCCGAAAAAGGGTGCAAAAGCTAAAATTAAGGTGGTGAAGCTAAATCCATGGAGCACAAATGGCCCCATGCAGATTAGCCTACCTTGGCATCACGACACGGGCGACGGCATCGCCGACACGGATTCATTGACGCCGTGACGGAAGAAGACAAACCCAGTGTAACGGTCACCCTCAACGGCGACGGCGTGATCGCGCCGGCGCTTCAGGCCATCCGCTTGGCGACTGAAATGGTGGCCGTATGCACGTCAGCGATCGAGGCTACAGATCTCAACGATCTACCTCGGGACGGGTTTTCCGGGCTGAGCTTCGTGCCTCACGCCGATCAAGCCAAGGCCAAGCTAGCTTATCGCGCGTGGATATTGGGGAAGGCGTTTCAGGAACTGGCCAGGGGGCTGAGGGCTACGCTCGAGCAAGCCTACATCTACACGCTTGGTTTGAGGGAAGGACGCAAGGTCGAGACCTGGGGCGAGTTCGAGGACATTTATCTCGCGGCGGAAAAGAAGGCGTCGAGTCTCAATTTTCCAGATTTGCTGCTGGCCGTGCAGGCGCAATTGGCGACGAAGCTCGATTTCTTTGAGGAGTACCGCTCGCTTCAGAGGGCTCGGAACTGTCTGGAACATCGCAATGGCGTTGTAGGTCATATTGACTGCGACGAAGGCGCGGGGGCCCTTAGCCTGAAGTTGCCCCGTTTGAAATGTTCTACCGTCAGCGACGGGGAAGAGATCGAGGTTCACAAGAACCAGTACTTTGAAAAGGGCGCGACGATCAAAATCAAAAGAGACTTGCGTATTCGTGTCTTCGCCTTGGGGGAAACGGTCTCTTTCACCGCGGAGGAATTCAGCGAGATCGCCATGGCGCTTCGCTTGTTCGTCGCCGACATTGCGCCGAAGCTGCCGATTTAGACCACCGGAATGGCGGTGGGTTGTCGGAGTGCATGCCTGCGAGATGGGCCATTCGAACTGGCACTGTGTTCTCCGGATTCCTATATCTAACCGGCGCTATCCCATGGGGACCATGACTGATGAGTGACGATTCTCCCGACTCTCCCAAGCCCATCAAGCTTGAGGACCTTAAGGTAAGCACCGGCAGTGGTGCCAAGCCATTGAGCGAGATTGCAAAAACACTTGCAGGTATTGGGTCACACGTAAATCCTGCTAAAAACTTGGCCATCCGCCTGCAGGAACAGCAAGACAAGTTCAGTGATTTGCTCCGGCCCTCGAAGGAGGCGGAGGCGCTTCGGAAGCGCTTTGAATCGCTCACACAGCCGTCGCCTGCAATGAGGTCCATACTGGATCAGGTGGAAGGCCAAAGGCGACTGCTCGATTCAATCTCGAAGCCGGATGCCGGGGGGCTATTGACCGAGCGAGCTATTTCGGCCCCTAGAATGCCGGATTTCCAGATGCCCAGAAACCCCATTCTGGACACGAATGCGCAGCTGGCAGAAATCGAACGGAAGTTTGAAAGCATGCTGGATGTCATGACAAACGCCGCGCGGATCGGCAACGATATTCAAGCCCAGGCAACGACCTTTATAGGAAAGTTCGAAGAGGCCTCCAGCCAGACCGACAGTTCAGCCAAAAAAGCAATTCTTGTCGGCGTATTTGCGCTCGTGATCGCCACGCTGAGTCCCTTCGCCCCGATGGTCGTTGATTACTTTTCGCCAAATCGCACCGTTCCGGCGATCGAGGCTCTCACGCGGGAGGTGGTTTCTGCCGATCGGGCGGCTAGCGCTGACAACCAGAAACTAATTGAGGCGCTCAAGGAGCGCGACGATCAGGCGACCGGAAGAATTGTCGAGGAAGTTCGCCGCAGGCAGGACGAAACGAATGCCATTCTGCGGGAGCTCATTGAGACCCTGAAAGATCGCAATGTGCCTGCCAACCCCTGAGAACCGGGCTCTGGCGCAAGAGTAGCTCTATGCGAACAGCTCACGGTCTCGGATCTTGAACGGGTCTGTATAGTCCTCAGCCCACCATGGGT
This sequence comes from Mesorhizobium sp. M4B.F.Ca.ET.017.02.2.1, assembly GCF_003998955.1. Classification (NCBI taxonomy): domain Bacteria; kingdom Pseudomonadati; phylum Pseudomonadota; class Alphaproteobacteria; order Hyphomicrobiales; family Phyllobacteriaceae; genus Mesorhizobium; species Mesorhizobium sp. M4B.F.Ca.ET.017.02.2.1. The sequence continues at coordinate 2,603 of NZ_RZOF01000381.1, forward strand.
CTTCACCGGCCGTAGGCGCCTTTTGCAAGGACGATGTCTTTTTGGCCTCTGCAGCGTCTTCCTGGGTGACGCGGAAATGGTAGTCGTCGAAGATGCGTATCCCTTCGACCATATACGATGTCGCAATTTTTTGGTCGCGGATGAGGAGCAGGTTCTCTCCGTTCTGAAGGTCAGCGGGCTTGCTGAAGTTGTAAGAACCGGTCCACACGCGGGCGTCAGGTGTGTTGAAATCGATTACCAGAAACTTGTGGTGCAGATTTGGCCCGATGCCGGTGTAAGGTTCGACCTTAAACGGCGTCGGCACGTGTTTGTTGAGGCGAGCGAAATAGACGGGTGCAGTGTTGCCATTGGGCTTATGAACGGTGACACCGGTGTTGTTGTCGGAAATGCCGTAGGTGAAACCGGGCTGTTGGTAGCCGCTTCCACGGCGTCGGTTACAGCACCGCCTGTGATGCTCAGGAAAGCCAGGGAATAGAGGAGGCAGGCCTGGGCCTTTTCGACATCCTGGCCGATTTCCGCAAGGCGGGCACGGGCTGTGTCATGGGGAGAAAAGGTGATGCTGGCATCAATGCCCGCCAAGCCGAGCGGATGCCAGTCGGGTGAGGGACCGTTGGCGAACCCATCCTTTTTCCAATAGGCCTCGAACGCAGCCTTGAGGGGGGCGACGGCTTGAGCGCCCGTTAACAGCAAGGCGTTGTTCGATTGAACATAGAGCCCGCGCCAGCTGAAGTTTGTCGAACCGCAGACGGCGCGCGGGACGGCCGCATCCACGATAATCATCTTATTATGTTGGAGACCTCCCATCCGTTCCCGCTTGACGTTGTCCTCGCCAGCGGAAGCCTTGAGCAGTGTCTCGGACTGGGTCTCACCACTTGTCTTGAGCCCATGCTTATCGCTGTCGTCGATGATCATCCTGAGGCGCGGACCGAGCGCGAACAGGCGGTCCATGATTTCGCTTTCGCTCATGTCGTAGGCGACCATGCTGACCGTTGCGGCAGGATCGGCTACTGCTGCATCCAAAAGCGCAAAGATCTCTTTTCGGGCCTCCAGTCCCATCCATTCGTAGGCATCGTCCGCGTCCGGATGCGTCGGCTTGAACGTGGTGCCCTGAGCGACGCGGGCGGGCAGCAATGTTTTGAGCGGCCCGCGAGCCTGATATTTGTCCACGAAAGCCTGGGAAGCCACATACCCCCTGGTGGCGCTGCCGTCCGACGTTTCCATGCTAGGGCACACATGCGACGGTGAAGCTTGCGCCTCAAACGTGGCCTGTGCGCAGCTGGAGCTTCACCGACCTGGCCCTCGACCGAGCAACGTGAAGCGCGACTTGCGTTCTCGGGTCCCGCTACCATATGTAAAAAGACATACCTGCCATGCATCGCCGCCTGCGGCGTTTTGGTCCGATTGGCCTGTTGACAACTTGCCAAATAATCGTACCCTCAGTGCAACGCGCTGCACGAACGTATTTACTTCATTTTAACGCTGTGCCATAAAAAAGGCAGACGGTGATTCCACCGCCTGCCTTCTGTTTGTGCGTACCTGCGGACGTGGCGCCGTAAGACTGCCCAGACCACAGGTCCGTACCGTTGCAAGTCGGTTCTAGTGCCCCAAGGCTCCATTGACAAGCCACAGGCTAGTTGCCGGCGGCGCGCGCACACGGAAATGATCCGTTGCGTGCCCGTTCCGGCCAACCATAGGAACCGACACAGATGCCTGCAAAACTGACCTTTTCCCCGTGGGCAACGGGGACATGGCGCTGATCAACCTCGACAACAAGCGAAATCGGGCTTGTAGTAGATGATTGCGGCCGCGGCGGCGATGGTCAGCAGATTGAGCACGATGCCATAGGGCTTCAGCGCCAGGAGATTGCGGTAATAGCCGTAGGCGATGTTCTCGTTGAAAAGAATCCGAAATTTCTCGGTGTCGCGGGTGTTCTCGCGCAGCCAGTTGTAGCACTGCACATAGAACGCAGCCGCTTCGTCGGGGTCCTCGACTTCCATGTCGCGCGTCGGCGCCGGCTGCTCGAGCTGCTTGGCGAGGAATTTGCGGTAGCGGTCCTTGGTCCGCTCGTCGAGTGTCTTATCCAGGTGGTTCAGTTCGCGATTTTCCGGTCTCCCGCCGGTCGTCGCGAACAGCTGTCTCTCCTTCCTCTTGCCCAGGCGGCGGGCCACATTCGAGGCAGCGAAGAACAGGACCATGACGGCGAGACCGATGATGGCCTCGGGGAGGCTCGGCTGAACCCAGTTGAAGGCCAGCACAATCAGGACAATGACCGGGGCAATCGCCAGAGCTGCCGGCGCGAGGCGCGCCTTGATGGAGTAGGCGTCGAGGTAATCGTTCATGGCGCGTCCTGATGCATGATGGCATGGTACGTGGCTGGAGTGGCAATGAGAAAGGATGGCCGGCGGCGCTCGCTCCACGGCGACCTGCTTGGCCGTCTTGCGGTCGGTGGGCGAGGGACCTTGTTCGGCGAGGTGGCTGTGCCAGGTACCCACATCAAGCAGCGAGCGGCCGCTTTCCTCGAAACGGGCATCGATCCGATTCTTCATGCCCTTCGTTCCAAGCACGAACAGCGTCGGCGTCCTCACGCTGTCTTCTGGCGCCTCGATCAGGTCGACCACCGTGACAGTCTTCATGAGAGAACTGCAGGAGCCGATCAGAAGGCCTCCCGTCTCGACATTGGGAAACCGCGCGGTCTCTTCGCGGATCATGCCGGCGACGTGCGACGACAGACGCAAAGTCCATTCGCTGCCCTCGACCGGGATTTCCAGGAATTTTGACACGGAGAGGCGGCGCCAACTTGTCGATGGGCTATCGGGCTCTGCCACCCCCACGACCAGTTCTCCGCCATCGGCATTGGCGCCGGCGAGGCGCATGAGTTCCTCGGTGGCCATGGCGGTCATCGCCGAAAGGCGCGCGTCGGTCATCGGCATAGTCATGGAGCCGCAGCCTTCCCCGATCTGAATTTGCGTCAGCCCGAACTCGGGATCGAACAACAATGTCCGTTCATAAGGCGTCACGGTCGCGGACAGCACCGCCTGCAGGTCGGCGAGGCTCGGATTGCGGTTGCTTCCCTTATGAAATACGAA
>NZ_RZOF01000382.1:0-5677 GCF_003998955.1 Mesorhizobium sp. M4B.F.Ca.ET.017.02.2.1
GCCGACGACGGCGTCGACGCCGTCTATATCTCGATCCCGCATCCCGGCCATGCCGAATGGGCGATCAAGGCGGCTGAAGCCGGCAAGCACGTGCTGTGCGAGAAGCCGCTGGCGCTCACCGCCTTCGAGGCCGACGCCATGATCCATGCCGCGCGCAAGGCCGGCACCTTCCTCGGCGAAGCCTTCATGTACCGGCTGCACCCGCAGACGTTGAAGCTGGTCGAATTGATCAAGTCGGGCGTCATCGGCGAAGTCCGCATGATCAAATCGAGCTTCGGCTTCGCCATGCCGGGCTTCATGCCGGAGCACCGGCTCTATGCTAGCGACCTCGCCGGCGGCGGCATCCTCGATGTCGGCGGCTATCCTGTGTCGATGGCGCGGCTGCTTGCAGGCGCTGCGATCGGGCAACCCTTCGCTGAGCCCGACAAGGTTGTGGGCGCTGCCCATCTCGGCCAGTCCGGCGTCGACGAATGGGCCTCGGCGCTGCTGCAGTTTGGCGACGGCATCGTCGCCGAGGTTTCCTGCAGCATCTCGCTCAACCAGGACAATGTGCTGCGCATTCTTGGCACCAAGGGCCAGATCGAGGTGCCTGACTTCTGGTTCGCCGGTGGCGACCGCGACGTCGGGCCGGGCAGGATCGACCTGATCCGGCCCGACGGGAGCCGCGAGACCATCAGCGTCAACGAGACCCGCCATGTTTATTCCTTCGAGGTCGACGGCGCCGGCGAGGCGATCCTGGCCGGTCGGCAGGAATTCGCCTGGCCGGGCATGTCCTGGGCCGACAGCCTCGGCACGCTGCGCGCGCTCGACAAATGGCGCGCCGCGGTCGGGCTGGAGTACGAGATCGAAAAGCCGGCTAAGCGCGCCAACACCCTCTCCGGCCGGCCGCTGCGCAAGGATGGCAAGGCGATTGCCAAGCGCGCCATTCCCGGCCTGCCGAAGCCGGCGTCCGTGGTGGCGCTCGGCTTCGAGGACTTCCGGACGTTCTCCTCGGGCTCGATCCTGCTCGACGCCTTCTTCGAGGCCGGCGGCAATCTGTTCGACACCGGCTATGTCTATGGCGCCGGCTACACCGAGACGCTGCTCGGACAATGGCTGCGGAGCCGCGGCGTGCGCGAACAGTCGGTTGTCGTCGGCAAGGGTGCGCATTCGCCGCTCTGCTATCCCGACGTCATCGGCAAGCAGCTCGCCCAGTCGCTCGACCGGCTGCAGACCGACCATGTCGACATCTATTTCATGCACCGCGACAACCCGGATGTGCCGGTCGGCGAGTTCGTCGACGCCATGGACGCCGAGGCCAAGGCCGGCCGCATCCGCGGCCCGTTCGGCGGCTCGAACTGGACCATGGAGCGCATGGACGAGGCGATCGCCTATGCCGAGCGCACCGGCAAGCAGAGGCCCGGCGCGCTTTCCAACAATTTCTCGCTGGCCGAGATGCTGGAGCCGATCTGGGCCGGCTGCGTCACCTCGTCCACCGACGACTGGAAGGCCTGGCTGACCGCCAGGCAGATGCCGAATTTCGCCTGGTCGAGCCAGGGCCGCGGCTTCTTCACCGACCGCGCCGGGAGAGACAAGCAGGACAATGAGGAGCTGGTCAGGGTCTGGTACTCCGAAAAGAATTTCGGCCGCCGCGACCGCGCCATCGAGCTCGCCAACCGCCTCGGCAAGAGCCCGATCCATGTCGCGCTCGCCTATGTGCTGGCGCAGCCCTTCCCGTCGGTGCCGCTGATCGGCCCGCGCACGCTTGACGAGCTGGAGGACAGTCTCAGGGCGCTGGATATCAAGCTGTCGGCGGAAGATGTCGCCTGGCTGGACAACGGGCCGGAGCGGCGCAGGGCTTAGGCTGCTTGGGGCGTTGAAAAGGAAGCGCAGCGTTCCTTCGCCCCCCTCTCTGCCCTGCCGGGCATCTCCCCTCAAGGGGGGAGATTGGCAGCTTCGATCCCGGCGCCTTTTCTGCCACATCGGCGATTGGCGAAAGCCGGCGTGACATCTGATCTCCCCCCTTGAGGGGGAGATGTCGCCGAAGGCGACAGAGGGGGTCGGTCCGACCGGGCGCGGCCTGTTCCTTTCCTCTCCCTCCGGAGGGGGGAGAGGTGGCGCTGCGAAGCAGCGACGGAGTGGGGGAAGCCGGTCCTCGAATGCGCTGCCGCTGACAATTCACCGCAGGCTTGAAATAGCAACGGCCGTGCAGGTCGACCCCCACTCCGTCGAGCTACGCTCGACACCTCTCCCCCGATCGACGGGGGAGAGGAAAGGTGCCGTTCACTCGCCTGCCGGCAGTTTCACCGATCGATCCGCGTCGACAGAATAATCGACGACGACGTCCGCTCGACCCCGTCCATAGCGCCGATCTGGTCGAGCAACGCGTCGAGATCGCGGATCGACGGCGCGTCGACGATGACGATCATGTCGAAATTGCCGCTGACCGAATGCAGCGTCCTGACCGGCGGCAGCGCCGCCAAGGCGCGCACCACCTTGTCGGCGAGCTTCGGCGTGACGGTGAGCAGCACATGCGCCCTGACCAGCCCTTGCTCATAGTCGGGCGACAACCGCACGCCGTAGCCAGCAATGATGCCGCGCTGCTCCAGCCGCTCGATCCGGCTCTGCACCGTGGTGCGCGACACGCCGAGCTGGCGGGCGAGCTCGGCGGTCGAGGCGCGCGCGTTGGCGCGCAGCAGCGAAAGCAGGGCCTGTTCGGCATTGCTGATCATTTCGACGATCCTTATCAGCATATTGGTCAAAATGGCACTTCGCTTCGTACAATTCCACGCTTCCTTTCGACAGGCAAGCTGCGATGATTCCCGCCAATTTCGGAATGGCAGGGGTATAGATCATGAAAAAGAACATCGTTGTCGTCGGCGCCGGCAAGATCGGCTCGACCATCGCCGAGATGCTCGCCTCCACCGGCGACTATGGCGTGACGCTCGTCGACCGCTCGGCGGCGCAACTTGCCGCGGCCGAATTGCCCGCCGGTGTCGAGACGCTTGAGATCGACATCGCCGCGCCGGGCGTGCTCGAGGCGGCGCTTGCCGGCAAGTTCGCGGTGCTGAGCGCCGCGCCCTTCCATCTCACCACGCGCATCGCCGAGGCCGCCGCCGCTACCGGCGTGCACTATCTCGACCTCACCGAGGATGTCGTCTCGACCCGCCGGGTGAAGGAGCTGGCGCGCGACGCCGCGAGCGCCTTCATTCCGCAATGCGGGCTGGCGCCGGGCTTCATCTCCATCGTCGCCAACGATCTCGCCAGCCGCTTCGACACGCTCGAGAGCGTGCGCATGCGCGTCGGCGCGCTGCCGCAATATCCGTCCAACGCGCTGAACTACAATCTGACCTGGAGTACCGACGGCGTCATCAACGAATACTGCGAGCCCTGCGAGGCGATCGTCGAGGGCGAGCTGATCGAGGTGCCGCCACTGGAAGAGCGCGAGGAGTTCTCGCTCGACGGCGTCACCTACGAGGCCTTCAACACCTCGGGCGGGCTGGGCACGCTGGCCGAGACGCTGAAGGGCAAGGTGCGCACGCTGAACTACCGCACCATCCGCTATCCGGGCCACGCCGCGATCATGAAGGCGCTGCTCAATGATCTCGGGCTTCGCCATCGCCGCGACGTGCTGAAGGACATTTTCGAGAGCGCGCTGCCGTCGACGCTGCAGGACGTCGTCATCGTCTTCGTCACCGTCTCGGGCCGCAAGAATGGCCGCCTGCTGCAGGAGACCTACGCCAACAAGATCTACTCGAAGCGCGTCGGCACCCTGGTGCGCAGCGCCATCCAGATCACCACCGCCTCCGGCATCTGCGCCGTGCTCGACATGCTGGCCGACGGCTCGCTGCCGGCCAGGGGCTTCGTGCGCCAGGAAGACATCGCGCTCGACGCCTTCCTCGCCAACCGCTTCGGCCGCGCCTACGCTCAGCACGAGATGGAGAGCCGTCTGGCGGGGTGAGCTGTGTAATCTCCCCCCCCTTGAGAGGGAGATTTCGCCGACGGCGACAGGGGGGTCGCTTCGCGTGGAGCGCTAACCTCCATCTGTCGCAAGGGAGGTCGCGTCCGGTCGCACCGACCCCTCTGGCCTGCCGGCCATCTCCCCCTCAAGGGGGGAGATCACACCTTTTCAAATATGCAGCGCCTGACCCAGCGCCTTGAGCGCCGCTTCCTGGAAACCTTCGCCCTGCGTCGGATGGGCGTGGATCGTTCCCGCGATGTCCTCCAGCCGCGCCCCCATTTCCAGCGCCAGGCCGAACGCGGCTGACAGTTCCGAGACACCTTGGCCGACCGCCTGGATGCCCAGCACCAGGTGGTTGTCGGCGCGGGCGACGACGCGCACGAAGCCATCCTCGCCGAGCCTGGTCATGGCGCGGCCGTTGGCGGCGAACGGGAACTGGCCGATCTTGATCTCGCCAGCCAGCGCCTTCGCCTCGTCCGGCGACAGACCGGCGGTGACCAGCTCCGGATCGGTGAAACAGATCGCCGGGATCGAGCGCTTGTCCCAGCTTCTTTTGTGGCCGGCGACGATCTCGGCCACCATCTCGCCCTGCGCCATCGCCCGGTGTGCCAGCATCGGCTCGCCGGTGACGTCGCCGATGGCGAAGATGCCGCGCATCGAGGTGCGGCACTGCTCGTCGATGCGGATGAATTTGCCGGCCATGTCGAGTTCGATTTGGTCCAGCCCCCAGCCTTCGGTGAGCGGCTTGCGCCCGACGGTGACGAGGATCTTGTCGGCGGCGACCTTGGCGTTCTTTCCGTCTGCCGTCTCGACCAGCAGCGAATCGCCCTTGCCGGCCTGTCCCTGGGTCGACACCCCCTTGGCCTTGGCGCCTGTCATCACCTCGATGCCGAGCTCGCCGAGCCGCTTCACCACCGGTCGGGTCAGTTCGGCGTCATATTGCGCCAGCACGCGCGGCAGCGCCTCAACCACAGTGACCTTGGCGCCCATTTTTGCGAAGGCCATGCCAAGCTCCAGCCCGATATAGCCGCCGCCGACCACGGCGAGCTTCTTCGGCACCTCGCTCAACGCCAGCGCGTCCGTTGACGAGATCACCGGGCCGCCGAACGGCAGGAACGGCAGTTCGACCGGCGCCGATCCGGTGGCGATCACCACCGTCTCGGCGCGGATCACCTGGGTGCCGGTCTCGGTCTCGACCTCGACGGTCTTGCCGTCGCGGAACGTCGCCCAGCCCTGCACGGTCTTCACCCTGGCCTTCTTCAGCAGCCCGGCGACGCCGCTGTTCAGCCGGCTAACGATGCCGTCCTTCCAGGCGATTGCCCTGGCCAGATCGAGCGTCGGCGCGGCGACCGAAATGCCGAGCGGGCTCTTGCCGCCGGCCATATGCGCCACCTTCTCGAACTCCTCCGCGGCGTGGATCAGCGCCTTGGACGGTATGCAGCCGACATTGAGGCAGGTGCCGCCCGGCTTGCCCGCCTCGACGATCACCGTGTCGACGCCGAGCTGGCCGGCGCGGATCGCGCACACATAGCCGCCGGGCCCGGCGCCGATGACGAGCAGCTTGCAGGATATTTCTTTCATGATGTGGTCCTTCGATCCGAGGGAACGTTCCGTCGCGATCCTTCGCGCCCCCCTCTGTCCTGCCGGACATCTCCCCCACGAGGGGGGAGATCAGCAGCTTCGTCGTTTCGTTCATTGCTGCAACGGCGGAGATTGGCGAAGCCCGGCATGACGTAC
>NZ_RZOF01000383.1:0-5631 GCF_003998955.1 Mesorhizobium sp. M4B.F.Ca.ET.017.02.2.1
GCTGCGTGAAGGCAGACTGATGAAATCACCAATCGGGTCGCCCGGGAGCACCGCGTGGCTGCGCGAACGATAACCATGACGTGACAGCGCGACGATGCGGCTACGATGCCCATTGCGGTCCAGCGTGGCAATGATATCCGCCGACGTCAATCCAGTGCCGACTACGAGCACTTGGTCGTCGCGGCCGATCGCTTGCAGCCCTCCGAGATCATAGGGATTGGCCACCAGCCGGGCAGCAGCAGCCACAGACCGCAGGGCCGATGGCAAGGCCGGTGGCGGATGCGTCGCCGCAATCACTAGGGCGTCGGCTGCGAGCGTCCTTCCATCAGCGAGAATCAGGATGTAGCCCTGGCCACTAAGCTCGACTGACGCGACGGCGGACCTGACATGACGGATCACTTTGCCGAACAGAAAGGGTTGGAGATAAGATTCCACGTAGCGCCCGAAAACGCGTCGTTGTGGGTAGAGTGCTCCATTTGCGGCAATAGCCTCGGCATCGTCGAGAATCGCGCCGGTCTGCTCCAGCCAATCGGCAAAGTGGCTGTCCTGGCCGGAGATCAGCGTCATTCTCGACGCCGGCACATTGATGCGGTGTGAAGGATCGGCCGTCGAGTAGGCCAGACCATAGCCGAGCCCCTCTCTGGGCTCGACGACCACGATATCGGCAGCACCGGCGGGCAGCAGCCGCGCAAGATGAAACGCGGTCGCCGCACCGGAAAAGCCGCCACCGATGATGGCTACGACCGGTCCCCTGCCCAAGTCTCTGGCGCTCAAGACTGACTCGCGCGCAGTGCCGAAGGCCGATGGTCGCCGGCCACCGTTTCGCCGAACGGTCCCATGTTCACTGCCGTCGGGCGCGTCGAGATTTCATGATCGAGCGGCAACAACGGCAACACCAGTTCGCCAAACCGATAGGCCTCCTCCAGATGCGGATAGCCGGACAGGATAAAGCTATCGATGCCAATGCGCCGGTATTCGTCGATCCGTTCCGCAACTGTCGCCGCATCGCCGACCAGGGCGGTGCCGGCGCCGCCGCGCACCAGGCCAACGCCAGCCCACAGGTTCGGACTGATTTCGAGCTTGTCGCGGCGGCCGCCATGAAGCCGGCTCATGCGCGACTGGCCGACGGAATCCATGCGCGCGAAAACCTTCTGCGCCTCGGTTATCGTGTTGTCGTCCAGGCGGCTGATCAGGCGGTCGGTCGGCCCAGGCCTCATGATTGGTCTCGCGGACGATGACATGCAGCCGGATGCCGAAGGTCACCTGGCGCCCGGCTTTCTCGGCAAGACCGCGCACATGGGCAATCTTTGCCGCGACGTCCGCCGGCGGTTCGCCCCAGGTCAAATATTTGTCGATCTGTTCGGCGGCGACCGCGTTAGCGGCATCGGACGAGCCGCCGAAATAGAGCGGCGGATGTGGCGTCTGCACGGGCGGAAACAGTAGGCGACCGTCCTCGATACGGAAGTGCTTGCCTGCGAACGCTACGGTCTCGCCGCGAAGCACCGCCTTGTAGATGTCGAGGAATTCCCGCGTCACCTCATAGCGCTCGTCATGGCTGAGGAAGATGCCGTCGCCCTTGTTCTCGACCGGATCCCCGCCGGTGACGACGTTGATGAGCAGCCGTCCGCTGGAAATGCGGTCGAGCGTCGAGGTCATGCGCGCGGCTAGCGTCGGCGATTGCAGGCCCGGCCGGACGGCGACAAGGAAGCGAAGCCGCTGCGTCAGCGGTGCCAGCGCCGACGCCACGACCCAGCTATCTTCGCAACTGCGTCCTGTCGGCAGCAGCGCGCCATAGTAGCCGATGGCATCGGCGGCTTTCGCGACTTGGGTGAGATAGGGCAAGTCGACCGCCCTGCCCCCCTCTGAGGTGCCGAGATAGCGGCTGTCGCCATGAGTCGGCAGAAACCACAGGACCTTGATCCTGTCGGGAGTGGCAATGCTCATGAATGGTCCTCTGTGATTTGGAGGCGCTTCGCTCAGCTCCAGGCATGGAGCGGCGGATTTACGTCGTTGAGGTAGTAGTTGCCGAGGATCGCGTATTTCCAGCGCACCGGATCGTGCAGCGTGTGGGTGCGGGCGTTGCGCCAGTGCCGGTGGAGATTGTGCTCGGCCAGCGTCGAGCGTGTGCCGGCGAGCTCGAACAGCTTGTTCGTGGCAATGATGGCGATCTCTGTCGTGAGGATCTTGGATTCGGCAACCGCGATCTGCGCTTCCGCGACGGTCTTCTCGTTCGGGTCGGCCACGGCGCGATCGACCGCAAGCCCGGCCCTTTCCAGAACCGCCTCTGCCGCTTTGGCCCGCAGGCGAAGGTCGCCAATCGCCTGGATCGTATAAGGATCCTGCCAGGCATGATCGACGCCGCTGTCGATCCAGGCGCGCGACTTGGTGCGCACGAAGCCGACAGTCTCGTCGATCGCCGCCTTGGCGATGCCGAGATCGACCGCGGCCTGGATGATCTGGAAGATGGCGCCGTCGGCCGTCGGCCTGTCATAGCCCTTGTAGCCGGGGACAAGATGCGTTTTGGGCACCTTGACATTGTCGAGCAGGACCGTGCCGGACAAAGTCGTCTTCTGTCCGAAGCTCGACCAGTCGTCGATCACCGTCAGTCCGGGCGCGCCGCGATCGGCGATGGCATACCAGGCGCGCCCCTCGTCATCGAGCGCCACGATCGGAACCAGAGGGGCAAGCAGAGCACCGCTCGAATAGAATTTCTGGCCGTTGACCACGACATGGTGGCCGGCGTCGACGAACTTTGTCTCGAAGTCGGCCGCGCGCTTGGAGCCGAACTCGGAGAACGCGTTGCCGAAGCGCGTGCCGGACAGCACCTCAGCGAAAAGCAGCTTCTTCTGCGCCTCGTCGGAGACGGTGCGGATAGCGGCGACGACGCCAAGATGGTTCTGCGGAATCTGGCCGAGCGACGGATCGGCCGCCGAGATGATGCTGATCACTTTCGACAGGGTCACATAGGAGAGCTCCGGCCCGCCATAGGCTTTCGGCACGTTGATCGACCACAGGCCGCTCTGCGAAAACGCATCGAGCTCTTCCTTCGGCCAGATGCGTTCACGATCCCGCTTGGAGGCATCCCTGGCGAATTCGGCGGCGAGTTTTTCGGCGACAGCGATTGCCTCGGCATCGGCCTTGATCACATGCGCCTTGGCAGAGGGTCGTTCGACCGGCGGGACGGCACTGCGGCTATCCGACGCCTGCCTGGATTGGATGGTCATGCTGCTGTCTCCTTGGGAAAATGTTTCGGTGGAAGCGGCGCGCCGCCGAGGTAGTAGGGTTTGATATCGGTGCGCTGGCGCAAGTCGGCAGCCGATCCTTCCAGCACGCTGACGCCGTTCTCGAGCACGGTGGCGCGGTCGGCGTATTTCAGCGCGACCGCCGAATTCTGTTCGGCAACGAGGATCGAAAGGCCTTCGTCGCGGTTGAGCCGTTTCAGGGCGCTGAAGATCTCGTCGACGATCAGCGGTGCCAGCCCCATCGACGGCTCGTCCAGAACAAAGAGTTTCGGCCGCGACATCAGACCCCGGCCGATAGCCGTCATCTGCTGCTCGCCCCCGGAAGTGAGGCCGGACCGGGTTCGCCGCTTCTCGGCGAGCCTTGGGAAAAGTGAATAGACACGATCGAGGTCGGCCTTGACGCCCGTGCGAGAGGACGAGCGTCCGAGCGCGCCGGTGAAGAGGTTCTCTTCGACCGTCAGCGAGCGGAAGCAATGCCGGCCCTCGAGGAATTGGACAAGGCCGCTGCGGACTAGGTGCGAGGGGCTTGCCCTTGAAACATCCTCGCCACCGAAGGTGATCCGACCGGCGGTAATGGCGCCGCGCTCAGCCGGAAGGAGATTGGATACGGCGCGCAGCAGTGTCGTCTTGCCGGCACCGTTGGAGCCGAGCAGCGCGACGATCTCGCCCCTGCCAACCAACAAGTCGACGCCGTGTAGGGCGGCGATGGCGCCGTTGTAGACAGCTTCCACGCTGCTAACTGACAGTATCGGGTATTCCGGGATGGACATCGATGACTCCGCTCGGGAAGGTGGATGGCGCGGCCGGCCAGATTTGTCGGCCGCACCATACCAAATTCAGTTGCTGACCACCGCGTCGGCGTCCTCGGCCGTGCGGATCTTGATGCCCTTTTCCTTGGCAACGCCTCGGACGACTTCTCGATGATCGGACGCAGCAGCTTCCAGTCGGGAGCGATCCAGTCGGAGACGACATTCCACTTCTTGCCGTCCCATTGCTGGAAGGTCACGTAGCCGTCACCCTCGTGATTGTCCCAGGAGACGTTGATCGAGTGGAACAGGTCCTTGGCGCCGAGTGCCTCGACGCGCGCCGGATCGAGCTTGAGATGCTCGAAGCCCCAACGCACTTCGTCGCCGGTCAGCGTGCGGTTGCCGAACTTGGCCTGTGCGATGCGGACCGCCTCGACATTGAGGATGCCATTGACGATGCCGAGATTGTGGTAGACCGAGCCGATGCGGCTTTTGTCCTCGAGATTGCCTTTGCCGTCGCCGTAGACCGTTTTGACGATCTCCTGGACCACCGGATATCGCTCACCCGAGGCCTGGGTGGTGATGGCCGTATAGCCCTTGGCGGCATCGCCGGCGGGGATGACATCCTCTTCGGAATTCGACCAGACATTGCCTATGATGTGATCGGCCGGGAAGCCTGTCTTCTGCGCGGTCTTCAAGGCGACGGGGTTCATCACGCCCCAGCCGCGCAGCACGACATAGTCAGGATGCTCGCGCCGGATGGTCAGCCACTGCGCCTGCTGCTCGTTGCCGGGATGCGGCACCTCGATCTGCGACAGCTCGAAGCCGTATTTCTGCGACAGCAGCTCATAGATCGGGATCGTCTCCTTCCCATAGGGCGAGCCGTGATAGAGCACGACGATGTTCTTGCCCTTGAGCTTGTCGAGGCCTCCTTCCTTGGACGCGATGTAGTTCACGATGCCGGAGGTCTCGCTGTAAGGATTGAGCAGCAGCGGGAAGACGTAAGGGAACACCCGCCCGTCGGTCGTGTCTGTGCGGCCGTGGTTGATGGTGATCAGCGGCACCTTGTCGTCGGTGATGCGATCGATCATGGCATAGGCGATGCCGACCGAGAGTGGATTCCAGGCAGCGATCCCGGGATTGCTCTTCAACCGTTCATACACCTCGACGCCCTTCTCGACCTCATATTGCGTCTCGCCTTCGCTCCAGGCCAGCTTGACGCCATTGACGCCGCCGTCGCGGATGTTGATCAGGTTGAGATAGTCGATGAAGCCACCGAAAAAGCCGGTTCCGCCGGCCGCATACGGACCGACACGGTAGCTCTGCAGGGGAAAGTATTGTTCTTCGGCGTGAACCGCCGTCGCGCCGAGCACGAAGGCCGTGGCGATCGCCGCTTTTCTTAGGTGACTGAAGAAGGTCATTGCTTACGTCTCCTGATGGGTTGGTCCGAGCGGAGGAGGAAGTTGAGCGGCAATCAGCTGGACCTTGAGCCGATCCGTCGTTTGAGGCGGTCGAAGAGGGCCGACAGCCCGCTCGGTCCGCGATGAGGAAGATGATGATAAGGGCGCCGAGCACGATGCGCTGGCTCATGTCGAGAACGCCCGAATCGAACAGGCCGCCGAACAGGAAGGCGCCGAGCCGGG
>NZ_RZOF01000384.1:0-5606 GCF_003998955.1 Mesorhizobium sp. M4B.F.Ca.ET.017.02.2.1
TCCGGCGCGAAGCCGGTCTGGCGCGCCATATGCGCCAGCGCGAACGGGCTTGCCTGATGCGGCACGACGAGGTCGACATCCTCGCGCCGCCAGCCGGCGCGCTGCAAAAGCTCGGTTACGAAGCCGCTGAAATGGCGCGAGGTGACGCGGAACAGTTCCTTGCCCTCCATGTGGAACAGGCTGTGGCGGGCGAATTCCTCCGGCTGGCGATGGAAGTCGAAACGCGTGCCGCCCGATCCGATGCCGCAGACCTCGTAGGCCGAAGGATAGGTGCGCATCAGATTGGCCACCACACTGCCCTCGCCGGGTCCGGCCTTGCGCAAAATCGCCGCCGCCGCGCCGTCGCCGAAGAGAGCGGCGACCTCCGGCTGGTCGCGCCACGGCAGCGCGCGCGAGGCGACCTCCGAGGAGAATACAAGCGCCGTGCTGAATTGCCCGGCCTCGATCAGGCGCGAAGCCGTCTCGAAGGCGGTGAGGAAGCCGAGGCAGGTGCTGTTGACGTCGAAGGCGGCGGCCGAGCCGTCTGGCAGGCCAAGGCGCTGCATGACCAGTGGCGCGGTCGCCGGCAGCGGCTGATACGGCACGCCGCAGCCGCCGATGATCAGATCGACCTCACAGGCTTCCAGCCCGGCATCGGTCAGCGCCAGACTGGCCGCCGCGCAGGCCAGATCGATCTGCGATTCGCCTTCGCAGACGTAGCGCTCGACGACACCGGTGGCGGCTTCGAGCCGACCCTGGGCAAGGCCAAGCCGTTCCTCCAGCGCGCGCGAGGTCACGCACTGAGCCGGCACCGCCCCACCGGTTCCGATGATTTTGATACGCATTCTCAACCCGCCGAATGAGTTCGCGTCTATCTAATCCATAAAGCGGATCAGGGGCGATGGCCATGATGGTGGCCCAAGGGTGAGAGTTATCCGGGCGGGGTCGCATCGCCCCAGAAATCGTCTATCGGCGCCGCGCCGACGTTTCCTATCTAATGATTGGCGCCTATCAGTATGGAACCTACGCCTTGCGCTCCCAGCGCCGATCCGGCGTCTGCTGCCAGTAGGTCACCGTGTGGCCGGCCTCCTTCATCGTCTTCCAATGGCTGCGCGCGCCTTCCAGTTGCGCGGCGTCGTGGCCGTCGAACAGGAAGACGGCGCGCTCGTAGCCCGAGAGGTCGGCAGGCGCCGCGCCGTCGACCAGGAAACGGATCTGCGCGGCATTCGGGTTGCCCTCGCCGGTGGTGAGCAGGATCTGCTGCTCGCCCGGATAGGCTTCTCGGTCGGTGGCATGCGCCAGGAACGAATCGTCGCGGAACGTCCACAGATGCTGGTCGAGCGCGTCGCGCCGCTCCTCGGTGCCGGTCTGCACCACGGCGCGCCAGCCGCGGTCGACGCTGCGCTCGAGCAGGCCGGGCAGCGCCTCCTCGAGCGTCGATTCGGTCAAATGGTAGAACAGGATCTCGGCCATGATCGCGCCTCGAACGGCCTTACCCCTCGTAGTGGTCGCGCACGAGACGGTCGAGCAGCCGCACGCCGAAGCCCGAACCCCAGGACTGGTTGATCTCGCTTGGCGGCGAGCCCATCGCCGTGCCGGCAATGTCGAGATGCGCCCAAGGCGTCTCCTTGACGAAGCGCTGCAGGAACTGCGCGGCGATGATGGCGCCGCCGTAGCGGCCGCCAATGTTCTTCATGTCGGCGTTCTTGGAATCGATCAGCTTGTCGTATTCGGCGCCCAGCGGCATGCGCCACAGCCGCTCCTGCGTCGCCTGTCCGGCGCCGGAGAGCCGGTCCGCCAGCTCGTCATTGTTGGAGAACAGGCCGGCATAGTGCTGGCCGAGCGCGACCATGATGGCGCCGGTCAGCGTTGCCAGATTGACCATGAATCTCGGCTTGAAGCGGTCATTGGTGTACCAGAGCGCGTCGGCCAGCACGAGGCGGCCTTCGGCATCGGTGTTCAAAACCTCGATGGTCTGGCCCGACATCGAGGTGACGATATCGCCGGGGCGCTGGGCGTGGCCGTCGACGGCATTCTCGACCAGGCCGATGACGCCGATGACATTGGCCTTGGCCTTGCGGGCGGCAAGCGCGTGGATGAGCCCGGTGACGGCAGCGGCACCGCCCATGTCGCCCTTCATCTCCTCCATGCCTGAGGCCGGCTTCATCGAATTGCCGCCGGTGTCGAAGGTGACGCCCTTGCCGACGAAGGCAACCGGCGCGTCCTTGGCCTTGCCGCCCTTCCAGTGCATGACCGCCATGCGGGCGCCGCGCGGCGAGCCTTGCGCGACGCCGAGCAGCGAGCCCATGCCGAGCTTCTTCATCTCCTTCTCGGTCAGAATCTCGACCTCGACCCCGAGCGCCTCCAGGTCCTTGGCGCGCGCGGCGAACTCCACTGGGCCCAGCGTGTTGGCCGGTTCATTCACAAGATCCCGCGCGAGAAGCACGCCGTCGATCACCGCCGCCTCATCGGTGAAAGCCTTCTTTGCCGCGGCGGGATCGGCGCAGTGGATGATCACCTTGACCGGCTTCTTCGGCTCGTCCTTGTCCTTCTTGGTCTTGTACTTGTCGAAGGAATAGCTGCGTAAAAGGATGCCAGCGGCGAGGTTCGCGGCCTGCCTACCGCCGGCCTCGGCGCCCGGAACATCGAGCACGACGGCGACTTCCTTCGCCTTGCGCAGCAAGGCCGCGATGGTGCCGCCCAGCCTCAGCCAGGCCTGGTCGTCGAGGGCGGCGGCCTTGCCGGCGCCGACCGCCACCAGGCGGTCGAGCGAAGTCCCCTCCGGCGCCAGCACCTCGGCGACGGTGCCGAACTTGCCGGAAAAGTCGGCCACCGGGAACGCGCGCGCGAGCGCCCCGGCCGGATCGCAAGCCTTGCCGGCTTCGCCAACCGCGCCATCGTCGGCCGCCAGCACGAAGGCGCTGCCCTTTTTCGGCGCGGCAAATTTGGCGAAGGCAATCGAAGGTGTCGAAGTCATCAGAACCTGCTTTCGGGGATGGGCGCCGCACAACGGCTTTCAAGAGTGCGCGACATTTGGTCGTTTTCCATCATTTGGCAAGACTTTGGCCGAAATCGCAGCCTATATCGCCGCCGCAACCATCAGTGGATTCGTCGCGGCATGGCCCCGCATTCCTGCCGTAACCTCTTGTTAACCACCAATGTTTTGCATTTCTTATGCATTGCCTTGGACACTCCGGCCAGCCGGGGCGCGTGATGTGGAACGGGAACCAGATCGAGCCGCCAATGCAGCCAGTTGTACTGCCGTCGCCGGATGACTACCTTGTCGGCGGGCATGATGCCGTTCGGCAAAATCGAGAAAGCCTTCATGAAGGTCGTTGAACGCTACATCATGCGTCGCGCAGCGACGGTCTTCGTGGCCGCGCTGACCTGGACGCTGGCGATCGTGTGGACGACGCAGGTGCTCGCCAAGATCGATCTCGTCACCGACAGCGGCCAATCGGCGCTGACCTTCTTCGAGGTCGCGGCGCTGATCATCCCGTCGATCATCCCGATCGTGGTGCCGTTCGCGCTGGTGGTGGCGGTGGCGCAGACGCTCAGCGTCATGAACACCGATTCGGAACTGGCCGTCATCAATGCTGCCGGCGCCTCGCGCTGGACCATCGCGCGGCCGATCCTCCTGCTGGCGCTCGCGGCCAGCGTCTTTTCCTTTGCCGTCGACAATGGCGTCGACCCCTATGCCAGGCAGAAGAACCGGCAGCTGGTGGCGTCGTCGCGCGCCGACCTTCTGTCGCTGATCATCCAGGAAGGAACGTTCCGCAAGATCGACGACGGCCTGTTCCTGCAGATCGGCGAACGCCTGCCGGACAACAGGCTCGGCGGCATCTTCGTGGCCGATTCGCGCGAGGAAGGCGCCAACCTGATCTACTACGCCAAGTCCGGCAGCATCGTCGAAAAGGGCGACGAGAAGGTGCTGATGATGAATGACGGCGTCATCAACCGCAAATCGCTGACCGGCGACCTGTCGGTGATCCGCTTCACCTCCTATGCGTTCGACCTCTCGGCCTTCATGTCGGCGGCGAACGAGATCACGCTGCTGCCCAAGGACCGCACGACGCAGTACCTGCTCAACCCGGATCCCAACGACAAGATGTTCCAGCGCAAGCCGGGCAGCTACACCGCCGAGCTCGACCAGCGCTTCTCCGAATGGTCCTACCCGCTGGTGTTCGCGCTGATCGCGCTGGCGGTGGCGGGCGACGCGCGCTCGCACCGGGAAGCGCGGATCCATCCGCTGATCACGGCCATCGCGATCGCGCTGTTCGTGCGCTGGCTCGGCTTCTTCGCCGCCGGCAAGGCCGACAAGGTGCCGCTCTATGCCTATATGGTCTACGGCCTGCCGATCGTGGCCTCGGCTGTTGCCACCTGGTTCATCGTCTCGTCGAGGTCGATGGAACTGCCGGCGGCCTGGGCGGACTGGATGACCAATTTCGCCGGCCGCGTCAGCGAGACCTGGACGGCCATCAAGCTGCGTCTCTCCCGGCGCGCTTCCGGCCAGGGGGCATGACGATGGGCTGGACGCTGGGCCGCTACTTCTTCTTCCGCTACGTGTCGATCACCATCTGGTTCTTCCTCGGCCTTCTGGCGCTGGTGTTCCTGATCGACTTCACCGAACTGTCCGGCCGCACCACCGGCCTGCCCGGCTTCACCTACGGCACCGCCTTCGCGATTTCGGCGCTGAGGATGCCGATGATCATGCTGCAGACCGTGCCGTTCGTCGGCCTGTTCTCGGCGATGGCGACACTGGTGTCGCTCAACCGCAAATACGAGCTGGTCATCGCGCGGTCGGCCGGCGTTTCGGCCTGGCAATTCCTGCTGCCCTGCTGCATCGGCGCGCTCATGTTCGGTGTGCTGTCGGTCGGAGTGCTCAATCCGATCGCGGCGCACGGCTTCTCCTGGTCCGAGCAGATGGAAAACCAGCTGCGCGCCGGCAATTCGAACGCGGTGCCGGCCGACACGACGCCTTGGATCCGGCAAAAGACCGCTTCCGGCGACACCATCATTGGCGCCCGGGCGATTCTCAACCAGGGCCTGGAAATGGCCGACGCGGTGTTCTTCGTGCTCGACCACCAAGGCAACATCGTCGAGCGCAAGGACGCGGCGCACGCCTTCCTCCGCGACGGCTATTGGGAGTTGCAGGACGTCAAGGTGTTCAAGGACGGCACTATCCGGCCCGCGACATCCGACCGGGTCCAGACCAACCTCAAGCCTGAATTCGTGCAAGAGCGGCTGGCGCGCCCGGAAACCATCCCCTTTTACGACCTGCCCGGCAAGATCGAGGTTGCCCGCTCCTTCGGGCTGAAGGCAAATGCCTTCGCCATGCAGTTTGATTCGCTGGTGGCGCTGCCGTTCCTCCTCGTCGCCATGACGCTGATTGCGGCAACAGTTTCAATGCGATTTGCGCGTATGGGGCAGTCGGCGACGATGATTCTGGGTGGCGTCCTCGCCGGCTTTCTGCTTTATGTCGTTTCGGTATTGGTCAAGGCATTCGGCGTGGCGGGATTCGTCCCTACGGCGGTGGCCGCATGGGTTCCGGTTGTCGTGGCTATGTTCTTCGGGGTGACGTTTCTGCTATACAAGGAAGACGGCTAGTGAGGGAGGCGGTTTTGCGC
>NZ_RZOF01000385.1:0-5565 GCF_003998955.1 Mesorhizobium sp. M4B.F.Ca.ET.017.02.2.1
GCGCTGGCCCGCGGCCGGTCGAGTTCGCTGGGCTGGAGCGCCGACATCTCTCGCCTACTGCGCAAGCCAGGCGTTGAAGCGCTTGACGAGGTCCTCGCCATAGTCGCCCCAGAACTCGGTGTCGGCAACCAGATAGGCGCCGCTCAAGTGATCCGGAGCGTTCGGCAGTTTCGGCAGCGCGTCGGGAGCGACGAAGGACGCCGCGTCGGTGCGCACCGGCCCATAGGTGATGTAGCTGGCGAGCTTGGCGTTGTTTTCCGGCTGGCTGATATAGGCGAGGTATTTGTAGGCCAGCTCCGGATTCCTGGCGCCCTTTGGAATGGAGATCATGTCGTATTCGAGGATCTGGTTGTTCCAGACGATCTTGAATGGCTTCTTGTCGTTGTCGATGGCGTTCTGGATGCGGCCGTTCCAGGCGGTGGTCATCACCACTTCCTGGGAAGCCAGAAGCTGCGCCGGATGCGCGCCGGCATCCCACCAGACGATGTCCTTCTTGATCGTGTCGAGCTTCTTGAAGGCACGGTCGACGCCCTCCGGCGTGGCCAGCACCTTGTAGACGTCTGCCGGCGCCACGCCGTCTGCCATCAGCGCCCATTCGAGGTTCTGCGCCGGGAACTTGCGCATGGCGCGCTTGCCGGGGAATTTGGTCGTGTCGAACAGGTCGAGAACCGAGGTTGGCGCTTCTTTCAGCACGGTCGGATCGTAGGCGAGGATGTCGCCGTAAGCGTCGAGACCGACACCGCAATCGAGCGCCGAGCCTTCGATGAACTTGTCGCGCGGCCCGATCTTGGAATAGTCGAGGCGTTCGAGGATACCGGCGTCGCAACCCTGCAGCACGGTCGCCGTCTCGACCGTCACCAGGTCGATCGGCACGTTGCCGGTCTCGACCATCGCTTTGACCTTGCCGAGATCGCCGAGATACTCCTGCTCGAGGATCTTGGCGCCTGTCTCCTTGCTGAAAGGTTCGAACCAGGCCTTGCGTTGCGCGTCCTGCCAGGCGCCGCCGCTCGCCATGATCGACAGCTCGTCGGTGAAGGCGGCGCCGGCGATGGTCATCGAGGCCGTGGCGGCCGCGAGCGCGAGAAGAGTCTTCCTCATGAGTGTCATTTCGTTTTCCCCTGTTTTGGAATGGCACCGCCCGATCCGGCATCGGCCGGAAAGGCGCGGCAATCATTGGACGCGCAGGAGACCGTCACGGTCTCGCCGTTTGCCATCGTCGATTCGGGGCCGACCTTGACGGTCAGCACCTGGTCGCTGGCGAGCCTGGCCAAAAGGCGCAGGTGGTCGCCGAGATAGATACGCCCGTCCACAGTGGCGGGCAGGGCATTGCCGCCGGCCGCCGTCGGCGTCAGGGTCAGCCGCTCCGGGCGGATGGCGACGTGGCAGGGAGCGCCCTGCGCGACGCCGATGGCGAGTGCGGTAAGCTCGCCGCCGCCATTCAGCCTGACGCGGCATTCTGCGCCGGAGACGCGATCGACCACGCCTTCGAGCGTGTTGTTCTCGCCGATGAAGCTCGCCACGAAAGAGCTCTGCGGCGCGTTGTAGAGATCGTCGGGCGAACCGAGCTGGACGATGCCGCCATTGTTGAAGACAGCGACGCGGTCCGACATCGTCAGTGCCTCGCTCTGGTCATGCGTGACGTAGACAATGGTGACGCCGAGCATGGTGTGGATTTGTTTGATCTCGAGCTGCATGTGTTCGCGCAGCTTCTTGTCGAGCGCGCCGAGCGGCTCGTCCATGAGCACCAGGCTCGGCTTGAACACCAGGGCGCGGGCAAGCGCCACGCGCTGCTGCTGGCCGCCGGAAAGCTGGGTCGGCCTGCGGTCGCCAAATTGCCTGAGCCGCACCATGTCGAGTGCGCTCGCTACCCTGGACGCGATATCGGCCTTGTCGACCTGCCGGACCGAGAGCGGGAAGCCGACGTTCTCCTCGACCGTCATATGCGGGAACAGCGCGTAGTTCTGGAACACCATGCCGATGTTGCGCTGATAGGGCGGCAAGCGGTCGACCGGCTGGCCTTCAAGCGTGATCGTGCCATGCGTCGGCCGCTCGAAGCCGGCAAGCATGTTGAGTGTCGTTGTCTTGCCGGAGCCGGAAGGACCAAGCAGCGTCAGGAATTCGCCGCGCGCAACGGTGAGGTTCATCCGCGTCACCGCGAAGGTCCGTCCGTCGTAGGATTTTTCGACATCGGCGAATTCGACGAAACCCTTGCCGACGGGATCTGCTTGCGTGGCGGGCGCGATCGTGGCCGCCGCGGCCGGCAATGCGGCCTGGCGGGCGCTCATAGTCCGCAATCCTTGATGCGGCTGAGATGCGGCTTGCGATCCATGCCTCGTCCTCCCGGAAACCGGCCTGCTGCCCGGCAGGTCGTGCGACTTGTATGGTCACACAATTAACCTGAAATCGACCATAGATGCAGACAACTTTGTCCGTCAAGCCGATTTTTAACGAATTGTGTGAGATTTCTGGCAGGGCGTCTTGCGATTGTGCGTCAGACAAGCTCTATTGTACGGAGTATTGTCTTATGCTAGATGCGCCACAGTGAGACATCAGCCGTAGTCGAACCCGTATGCTCCAAGATCTTCGCCTCGCCGACGACGAAAGTCCGGTCTACCGCCGTCTTGCCGATGCGATCGCCGAACGCATCGCCGCCGGCACGCTCGCTGTCGGTGACCGGTTGCCGCCGCAGCGCGAGATCGCGCGGGCGCTGGGCATCAATGTCACGACCGTCACGCGGGCCTTGTCGACCCTTCAGGAGCAGGGCCTGCTCGAAGCGCGGCCCGGGCGCGGCACGACGGTCGCCGCCCGTGACGCCGGCGAAAAACCGGGCTTCGTGTCGGCGCCGAGCGACCAGAGCGGCATCATCGACCTTTCCGTAAACCGGCCCGCCACATCGGCCTATCTCGATGCGGTAGCAGCACTCTTGCCGCGCCTGTCCAAGGACCGACACTACACCGCGCTGCAGGATTACCATCCGCCGGAAGGACCGCTCTGGGCGCGAGTGGCGGTGGCCGACTGGTTCAAATCCGTTGCCGGCGATGGCGACCCCGGCCGCGTCGTGCTGGCTGCCGGGGCCCAGCATGGCCTGGACTGCCTGCTCGGCGCCGTCACCCGGCAAGGCGAGGTGGTGTTGGCCGACGAGGTGACCTACCAGGGCATCAATGCGCTGTGCCGCGTGCACGGGCTGGACCTCAGGGGCATCGCCATGGACCGCGGCGGCATGCGTCCCGACGCTTTCGACGCCGCCTGCGCGCAACTGCGCCCGCGCGCCGTCTTCCTGGTGCCGACGCTGCACAATCCGACGACGATCACGCTGAGCGAGGAACGCCGGCGCGATCTCGCCGCGGTCGCCAGGCGCCACAACGTGCTGATCATCGAGGACGACGTCTATCGGCCGCTTGCCGACGATCCGCCGCCATCCTTCGCCAGTCTCGAGCCGGAGCTGACGATCCATCTCGGCGCGCTGTCGAAATGCCTGGCGCCAGGCCTGCGCCTGGGCTTCGTCATCGCCCCGCGCCCCATCGCTGGCCAGGTCGCGGCGGCGCTGCGCATCAACTGCTGGAGCATCAGCCCGCTGACGGCGCTGATCGGCGCAAGGCTGATCGAGGAAGGCTCGGCCGCCCGCATCATCGAGATCCAGAAACAGGAGCTGCGCCAGCGCCAGGCCATCCTCAGCGAAATCCTCGGCCGCTTCGATATCCAGGCGCATCCGACGTCGACCCATGCCTGGCTGCGCCTGTCTGAACCCTGGCGCGGCGCGGGCTTTGCCCGCACTTGCCTGGAACGCGGCGTTGCCGTGCTGCCCGGCGATGCCTTCGCGGTCGGCCGCGAACCGGTCCAGCACGGCGTGCGCATCAATGTCGGCGCGGCACGTTCGCAGGAGGATCTGCGCACGGCGCTCAGCACGATGGCCGAGTTGCTCGCGGCCGGTCATCTGCAACTGCCGGGTTTTGTGTAGGTCACCGGTGGCAGCGTCCAGGACAGTCGAGATCGCCATCATTGGCGCCGGTGTCGTCGGGCTGGCGACAGCGTTGCGGCTTGCTGGCGAAGGCCGTGAGGTCCTGCTGATCGATCCCAACGAGCCGGGCTCGGGCGCCTCGTTCGGCAATGCCGGGACGCTCGCCGAATACGCCTGCATGCCGGTGGGCAATCCGGCCGTCCTGCGCGCCTTGCCGAAACTGCTGCTCGATCCGGACAGTCCGTTTTCGATGCGCTGGGCAGCACTTTTCCAGTTGGCGCCATGGCTGGTGCGCTTTGTCAGGCAATCGCTTCCGGCGGCCACCCGCGCCAATGCAGTGGCGCTCGCCGGGCTGCTGGCGGAAGCCTTGCCGGCCTGGGAGGAGATGGTGCAGGAGGCGGGCCTGCAGGACCTCTTACGCCGCAAAGGCTGCCTCTATCTCTATCGACGCGAAAGCGATTTCGCCGCTGGTGCCGGGGGCAGGGCGCTGCGCGCCGGGTTTGGCGTTCACCAGCAGGTGCTGGATGCGGAAGAGGTGGCCGCGCTGGAGCCCGGCCTTCCGGCGACGGGAGCGCGCGGCCTCTATTTCCCGGACTCGATGAACGTCACCGATCCCGGGACGCTGATGCAGCGGCTGCTCGATGCCGCAACCGTGTGCGGGACGTTGCTGGTCAAGGCTGAGGTGACCGGGCTGCAAATCGAGGGGAGCAGTGTCAGGCTGAGCGGTCCCGATATGGATATCAAGGCGGGCGCGGTGGTGATCGCCGCCGGCGCGCGGTCACGGGCCCTGGCAGCGCAGGCCGGCGACAAAATCCCTCTCGACACCGAGCGTGGCTACCATCTCGAATTCCCGACAGATGTTCCCCTGCTCAATCGCCCGGTCTGTCCTGTCGATCTCGGTTTCTACATGACGCCGATGGCTGGCCGGCTGCGGGTCGCCGGCACGGTCGAGCTCGGCGGGCTTGCCGCGCCGCCAAATCCGCGCCGGCTGGCGCTGCTCGATCGCGGCGTCAGGCAGTTCTTCCCCAACCTTGGCCAAAACTCGTCCGAATGGATGGGTTTTCGTCCGTCACTGCCCGATTCCCGGCCGGTCATCGGCCGTTCGCGCGGCAGTTCCAGGGTGATCCACGCCTTCGGCCACGGTCATCTCGGCCTGACCTTGGCGCCGATCACGGCACGTTTGGTTGCGGCACTGATCGGCGGCACGGTGGATGCCTCTCGGCTGGGTCCTTTTGCCGCCGATCGCTTCAGCGCCTGATAGAGGCCAACGCTCCGCCCTCTTGCATCCAATCCTCCCCATCACAATGATGGCGCGATCGCCGCGTATTCCGGCGTGGCGATCGGCGGGCAGGGGTTGTCGTTGGGGCTGGCTGAATTGAAATCGCCGCGGGCGCCTTGGCGCCTGGCGCGCATCTGTCTTCTGGTGGCCGGGCTGGCGTCCGTCGGCGCCCCGGCAGTCGCGCCGGCGGCCGACCGCCACCTTGAGGATGCGTTCGAGGCCGCGCAATGGGCGCTGCTGTCCTCCGCGGGCAATGCCTTGCAGCAGCTTGGCCTGCGCGCCGCTGCCGGCTCGCCGGAGCTGGCGGGCATTGTGCGCCAGCGCCAGG
>NZ_RZOF01000386.1:0-5561 GCF_003998955.1 Mesorhizobium sp. M4B.F.Ca.ET.017.02.2.1
ATCCTAATCATCGCCGAGCGTGTTTAGCTTGGGTCGCGCAGAAAGGTGGATGGCGTGAGCGCGCTGAGATGGATCGCCATTTGGACTAAACGACGGGACGGCTGACTGGTATGCGCGTTCAATTGATCTGGCGCCTTAAATGCAGGAAGGCTTCGCGGCCGGTACGAGGCGCATCCCTCCTCCGAAGCAGCACGCCCAAGTATCATCACAAGCCCCGAGCGCTCGCGTTCGGCGATGTCCAATTTCCGACAATGTCGGAATACAGTCAGATCTGCTGGATTGACTTTAAATGGTTTTCTCATTTGGCACAGCGCATGCTGGTTATCCGCAAACACGTGACCGACCAACAAGAAGTCGCATGATCACCTCACCAAAACATACAGCCGCGGAACAATCACTTGGCCCGAACTTGCTTATCGCCCTCCCCGTCACCACAACCGGAGCCATCCATGTCTGACGGGCTGCCCAGGATACCTACTGCGACCGCGCTTGCCCGGTGACGACCGCTCCGGCTCCGCCCGTTACCGACGAGGCAAAGTGACGGATTTCCTGCTTTTCAACGACATGGAGGTGGTTGTCATTCCCGCTGGGGGACAGACTCGGCCTGTTCAAGGCATTGCGCGAAGGCGGCAAGATGACGGCCACCCGTGCGCGAACTCAAGGAGCGCAGCCTGTATCGTGTATCAGGCAAATAGGCCGTGGGTCAGTGACCTTGACACAGGGGACATGCGCAAGGTCCTGAAGTTTGATGTAGCGATAGAAGGGTGCCAATGACAACAATAGCTTACAGGAACGGAACCATGGCTGGCGACGGCCGAGCCTTGGGTTTTGACTCAGTATCCGTCGGTGAGAAAACGAAGGTGTTTCGCTTATGCGACGGCACACTCATCGGCGTTTCCTCTTCGTCCTTGGGTATTCCAAAGGCCGTTCGAGACTGGGTTGAGAAGGGCATGGATGTTTCTGATATTCCTGTGCCGCGCAACGACGACAATTTTGAATTTGAGGCGCTGATAGTGCGCAAAAATGGGGAAGCCGTATTGTTGGACGGCAATTGGCTGCCAAGTGATCCCGTGAAAGGTGAATATTATGCCATCGGGAGCGGCAAGCAGTATGCTTTGGCCGCGCTGGTTTTGGGCAAGTCAGCTAAGGAAAGCGTCGAAGTTGCCGCGAAACTCGACGTTTGGACTGGTGGCACAGTCACTGCCATAACTCACTAAACCCGCCTTTCGGCGGGAGTGTGACAGTGCGAGCGTGGAAGTAGGGCGCCACCCCGGGGCACGTCGAGCCCTGTCATCTGCTTGCGTTGTTGGACATGTGAGCTGGTCCATAAGCGCGCGAAAGCGTCCAGTTGTGGCCAAAAGCACGATTTGCGACAGAACCGGCCCGCTTCTATGAGTATGGGCCGCTTTTTGCGGCCAGCGTGCTTGCCATCCTGCCGCCAGTGGCCGTCGCCTTCTTCTTCCAAGGTTACCTCGTCATGAAGTAGAGCACCACGATCTTGTCGGAGAAATCGGAAAGGCGGACGGCCCTTCCGTCCGCGTCGGCCAGTTCGAAAGGCGGCGCGGCCTGCTCGTCGATCGCCTGGAAGAACCTCTCCGCGCTGTCCCTCATCTTGTCGAGATCGGCGCCCGGATGGTGGGCCAGCGCGGAGGTCGCGAGGATCAGCGCCAGAAATTGAATCGCAAGCGACGGTTTCGCTTTCATGGACAATGCATTCCGGTTGGGGGCGTTCGAGGGCTCCGCGGCTAGGATTGGTCTCACTGTGTCTGCTCCCGCTCCCGGCGGCTCATCTGCCTGATAGGCGCGTTCCCGCTCGGGCCATGTGCTTTTGATGAAGGCCAGAACGGCCCGGATCTCCTCGTCGGTGAGGACATTCCCGAAGCCCGGCATGTCGCTCTGGTAGCCGCCGCCGACGACCGCGGCCGGTCCCGGCGCCGGCATGCGTCCCGAAGGCAGCGGGCTTTCCAATCGCGCTGACCTTCGCCTGGCTAAAACCGTCTTGCCTAGCGCTATCGCCGCGGCCGGGGCGCCGCCACCGGCCATCCGGTTGGCGAGCCAAGGCAATGTCCAGACCAATCCGAGGCCTGCCGCGGCCACGCATCGATAAGAGGACCGACGCCCTTCTCCTTTGCCGCCGCTGGAGAACAGGTACTTGATCAGCGCGGCCGTCCCGAGGACGAGCACGACGACGACAAGCAGCCACACCAGGCCCATGCCGAACATCATCATGCCGCTCATGCATTCCATCATCGAAGCCTCCTATTCCGTGGCGTAGACGCCGCCGGTCCCGTCAGACTTCCGGATTTCGAGAATCTCGAAGGGCGCTTCCTTCGTGCCACTCATGCCGGGGGAGCCCATCGGCATGCCGGGCAGCGTCATGCCCTTTGATGTCGGGCCGCTCGGTCAAGAGCTTGTTGACCGTGCCGACCGGCACATGGCCGCTCACCACATAGCCGTCGATGAACGAGAGAAGGCAGCCATCGGCTTCCGGCGGAATGCCCTCTTCGCGGCTCATGGCGAAAAGGTCGTGCGTCGGCCTTGACGGTGACAGCGAAGCCGTTTCCTGCAAATAGCCGGCATAACCTTCGCAGCAGCCGCATTGCGGGTTCTTGTAGAGCGTGACGTCCTTTCGCCGGCGAACGCCGGAGCGGCGCCTGACAGGATCGAGGCGAGGACAAGAGCTATCAGGGTATTGGACATTTTTGCTTCTCCTTCGGCTTGTGGACTGGTCAGGCGACCGGCCGCCTGGTGTTCGAGAACGTGGCAGTGGAACATCCAATTGCCGGGATTGTCGGCGACGAAGGCGATCTCGACCTTCTCGCGCGGCGAAACCAGCGCCGTGTCCTGCCATTCGCGACGTGGGGTGGGCTGGCCGTTGCGGGAAATCACCCGGAAGGAATGGCCGTGCAGATGGATCGGATCATGCCACGCGGTTGCGTTGGTCGTGGCGATGACGTGGCTCTTATTCCGCAAGAGCGTCAGCCCCGGCTTCATGTCGTGATTGGCCTCGTCGGCGGCGACGCCGTTGATGAACCAGGCGGTGCCGGAATTCATCGTCCTGCATCATGCGCCCGGACCCATGCTTTCACCCATGTCCTGCGCCACCATCTCGCCCATCATGCCGCCGGTGAAGACGACTTCGTTGCGGGACGCTGTATCGAGGTCCGGCTCCGGCAGCGGAATGGTCGGCAGGGTCAGCGGCCAATCAGGCACACGTGCCCTAAGCGGAGTGTCGGAATAAACAAGATCGACGAGCTCATATTCCAGCCCCTCGTAGAACTGGTCGAAGATCGAAAGCCGGCTGCCCGGCTTGCCCGTCATGTCGAGGATCAGATCGGTGCGCATTGCGGGACCCAGCACCACCCGCCTCCGGCGCGTGTGGCGTCACCGGCTGGCCGTCGAGCGCGATGACGGCCGGCCTGAAAACCCGTGAAGTCGGGACTGAAGATGCGTGCATTGGCGGCGTTGATCAGCCGCAGCCGGATGCGCTCGCCCTTTCTGACCGCAAAGGTATCCGGCACGCGGCCATTGATGGTAACCGTGTTGCCGACGCGGCCATTGTGGTGAATGTCGTGCCGGTTGCCGAAATCCTCGCTGATTGCGCCAGATTTCGTCAGCCCTCAGTCACCGAGCATCCAGGTCACCTCGCGATCGGCCCGCACCGCCTTCGGTTCCTCGATGATCAGCGGACCATAAAGTCCGCGCCCGACCTGTTCGAAGCTCCGCTGGTGCGGGTGATACCAGCAGATGCCGACGTCGACGGCGTCGAACTCGTAGACGAAGCGCTCGCCCGCTCCAATCGGCTTCTGCGTGAGGTGAGGCACGCCATCCATGGCATGTGGCACACGCACGCGATGCCAGTGCACGGTCGTTTTCTCGGCAAGGCCGTTCTCTACCTCGACCCGCACGCGCTCGCCCTGACGGACCCGGATTTCCGGGCCTGGAACGGGCCTTCGGCGCGCAATCGAGCCCGGTTCACCCGGCCCAATGGCGTCCACTTTGGGGGCGCATGCACTGCAGACCCGCTGGACCTGATCCGGGAGAGAATGGGCGCGGCGATTGGAATAGCTATGAAAGCGCATCGGACCGTGGAACTGCGCGCGCAGACTTTCGGAGGAAGGCTCGCTTTTAAGCGTTATCGTGCAACTCTGACCGTTCTTCGCCTTGGCGGGTGCCGCGGAAGAATCCCGGGTTCTGCGAGCGCTCCGAGAACACCTGCGGTCGATCCTGTACCACAATTTCGCGAAGCTCGATGCTCTCTACAAACGATGTCTTGGATTCTCACGCCCTTATTTCAGCACTTCGCTCGCTTGCCCGACTCGGCCGCGGTCAGCCTTCACCGCCAATTTTATTGGCGCAGCGACGTTCCTATCGGGTCAGGCGAGGCTTCTTGAACCTGCCGCTCTCTCGTTGCCCTGGCACGATTAATCGTCCTCTCAGTCTCGTCATTGGCGGAGTCGCTCCTGAGGCGCGCGCCGGCGAGTTCGAGGAGCGCGTGGCTATCTCCTCGGTCCAGCCGGATTCCGCTGCGCGCTCAGCCAATTCCTGGAAGGCCGATTCCAAGGCGAGCTGGCATTGAAGGCCGCGGTCCGGATGGTCGACTGGGCAGCTTGGTTCCACGATCGCAATGCTTGATCGCTTCATTGCAGGCCATGGGCTCTCGCCCTCTCCTTTTGCCACACGAGGCGCCAGCTCACGTGTTGTTGTTGGCGTGCGCCCCGGCAACCGCTTTCACCAGCCGCTCCGGCGATCCCGCGCGCTCCAGCTCCGCAAAGAATGATGCGGCGTGACGCTACCCAGCCGGTGCTTCTCGGCCAATTTGCACACATAGGGATAGTCGACCATGAAATCGGATCGAGGCGAGGCGTTGGACGTTTCAGTCTTGGTCTGAATGCCGCCGCCCACGAGCCGATCGGCCTTCTCGATGATTTGGCGCACCCTCGTTGTCGACAAGCCATGTTCCTGAGCCAGGTCGGCGAAACTCTTGCCCTTCAGAAAGCCGTCGACCAGGGCTATGTTCCTATCGACGGTCGGCTAAATCCCAGCAGGCGCGCAGTTTTCCAGCATCATTCCGTTTGTTCATCCGCTTGTCCGCGCCCCCTGCAAATCCTACCGGGCCAAATCGGTGCTTGGAAGACCCACTCATGTCATGGCCTCGGGAAAGTACCAGGCCGACGGTCATGTGAATACGAAAGATGCTGGCGATCACCATGATCGTTGGTGACCGCTGACCTCCCGAATGTCGGCTTCGGCGGCACACCGGGAGCTCTCGGCAATGTTGAATAATTCCGTTTGAAGATGGTTGACTTCGTCGTCGAGGCTCGATCCATCAGGATCGGTATCGACGATTCTATATTTGAGGAACCCAAATTCGTTTGACTCGCGCAATTCGCTGTACGGCGTATCATCGCAAGCGCGGGATTGCGACATCCTGCGAAGTGCCCACGTTGCTGGAATCGATTTTGCGGAAGTAAAAAGGCCCCGGCGCTGGGTCGGCGCGCAGGGCCTTCAGGCATGTACGAGCTACCAGCATGTCCAGTTATGATCGTGCGCTATCATAA
>NZ_RZOF01000387.1:0-5516 GCF_003998955.1 Mesorhizobium sp. M4B.F.Ca.ET.017.02.2.1
ACGTTGGACTGCGGCGGTGTCACCGTCAGTTCTTCAATTCCCATGAAGCCGTCCGCGAGCGCCCGGGCGTTGGCGTGGTCCTCGATCAGACGGTCGACGTGATGGTCGAGCGCGTACAGCCCCGCCGCTGCTATTATTCCGGCCTGTCGCATGCCGCCGCCGAGCATCTTGCGCCACCGGCGCGCACGGGCGATCAATGGGGCATCGCCGACCAGCACTGATCCGAGCGGCGCCCCGAGCCCTTTTGAAAGGCACAGCGACACGCTATCGAAGCCCTCTGCCAGGTACCCGACATCAACGCCGAGCGCCGCAGCCGCGTTGAACAGCCGCGCACCGTCAAGATGGGTCGCGAGCTTCCGCTCCCGCGCAAATTCGACGACCTCGGCCAGATGTTCTCGCGGCAAAACCCGCCCGGCGAACGTGTTCTCTATGGTGACCAGACGCGTGACTGCAAAATGCGGATCGTCGTCCTTAACCGCGGCGTGTAGATCCTCGATGGGGATCGTGCCGTCGGCCCGGACCGGCAAAGGCTGCGGCTGGACCGAGCCCAGCACGGCAGCGCCCCCGGCTTCCCACAGATAGGTATGCGCTCCGCTCGCGCATAGATACTCCTCGCCGCGCTGGCAATGACTCATGATCGCAGCGAGATTGGCCATGGTGCCGGTCGGCAGCAGCAGTCCCGCATCTTTGCCGAATATCGCGGCAACGCGCGCCTCGAGCGCCTGGACTGTGAAATCATCGCCCAAGACATCGTCGCCCACGTCGGCGGCCGCTATCGCCGCACGCATTTGCGCGGTGGGGCGGGTGACCGTATCAGAGCGGAAATCGAGGCGGATAGCATTGGATTGCATGAATTGAGAACCTGTCGGAGTGAATTACTGTGCCACCGAATTTCGGTGCCAGTTTACTAGTTCGCGCACGCTCCTCAAACCTGGCCGCGTTCAGCAATCCTTCGCGCATCGGCTGCCGTGCCGGTGTTCGGCGTGGTGCCCGGCTCGAGCAGCATCACATCGCAGGTGTCGTCCAGTGCGACTGGGCAATGCTCGACGCCATGCGGCACGATGATGAATTCGCCCGCCTCGACAATCTCGTCGCGGTCACGAAACTTCATGAGAAGACGCCCCTTGTGCACGAATAAGAGCTCGTCCTCCGTCTTGTGGAAACGCCAGGAAAGTTCGCCCTCGAATTTGGCGAGCTTGATCTGCATACCGTTGACCTGGCCCGCGATCTTCGGCGTCCGGGTGTCGGAGAAGCGCTGGAACGCGTTCGTCAGGTTTCTCTTGTGGAATGGTGAAATATGATTGTTGAGCGCGGCGACGTCGCGAATGATCGCGGCGAGCTGACCCGGCACGCCGTCCTCCTGCGCTGGATATTTGCCATCGAGCGCGGCGGTGCCGATCGTGAAGCCGGCAGCGCCAACCGCCTTCACCACGGCGATCTGCTCGGGCGTGTCGATGGAGCCGGCGATATAGACGGGCTTGGACACGGCGGCGCAGACCGCCCTCATAAGAGTTGGAACGTCTTCCTTGGACCGGTAAGCCAGCAGGTCAAGGCCATGCACGCCCTCCCGCCCCGCAAGCGCCTTGGCACTTTCGACGATCTCCTCGATGCTCCCCTCCAGAACGCTGGGATGGCCCATGATACGGCCCGGGAAGGGGCAATACTGGATGTCTGTGCCGGCGATCACCGGCAGGACGTCATCGACGCGTGTACCGCCCAGCAACACATCCACGCCAATCTCAGTCGCGGCGCGTGCCGAAACGATCTCACTGTCCCGGTCGAGCGACACAACCTCGAGATAGGAGGTCGCGCCGCCCGCCTTGATGGCGACGTTGAGGGCCATCAGCTGGTCGGTCGGCAGGCCGATATCTTTGAAGCCGATATGGCGTACGCCGAGCCTCAAAGCGGTCTGAAGTTGTTTCGACGCGTCCTCGACGGTGCGGTCGTTGCGCGTGAGCATGAAGATGAAGCGGAGGCCCATCAGATTAGCCTTTCATGTTCTTTGGTCTCGGTTTGCGCAGCCACGAGCCGCCGTGCATAAGCGATCGCAGTTTTCAGACTCGTGGGATCGGCTATGCCTTGACCTGCGATATCGAACGCCGTTCCGTGGTCGGGGCTAGTGCGGACGAACGGCAGTCCCAGCGTGATGTTGACGCCCTTTTCGAGGCCAAGATATTTCACCGGGATCAGCCCCTGGTCGTGATATTGGGCTACGACCACATCGAAGCGACCCTTGCGGGCCTGCATGTATACCGTGTCGCCAGGCCAGGGTCCGCTGGCATCAATGCCCTCGGCGCGCGCCGCCTCAATCGCAGGCCGTATGATCCGGATTTCTTCGTCACCGAAGAGACCACCTTCACCGGCGTGTGGATTGAGCCCTGCGACTGCAACTCGCGGTGCCGCGATCCCGAGGGCCTTGCCGCCGTCATGCGCCAACCGGATCGCCGACATCTGTGCGTCGAAATCGGCCTGGTCGATGGCCTTGCGAAGCGATGTGTGGATGGTGACCAGAACCGTGCGGATATCGTCATTGGCCAGCATCATGGCGACTCGCTTTGCGCCGCCATACTCCGCCAGAATCTCGGTGTGTCCTGGATAGCGAATGCCCGCGCATCCCATCGCTTCCTTGTTGATAGGGGCGGTAACGATACCGCTCACGCTGCCGGCCTTGGCGGCCGTTATGGCGGATGTGATTGCGTCGAAGGAAGCTTGGCCGGAAGTAGCGTTGACGATCCCAAGCGGAGGGAGCGCCAAGATTTCGGTCGCTTCGACGATCTCGATGGACCGCGGCGCGAAGCGCGCCTCTTCAGCTCCCGCGATGCGCTTGACCGCTAGGTTGAGACCCAGGCGATGGACGACTTCCTCCATCACGAGGTAGCTGCCGAAAACGACCGCGCGCTCACTGCCGTTGGCCAATGTCTTCGACACGATCTCCGGGCCGATGCCGGAGGCGTCGCCCATCGTGATGGCAAGGGGAGCGGCTTGCGTCATGACAATGCCTGTTCTGGTTCTAACGCATTCTGGCGGAGTTGGGCGATTGCGCGGCGCAGCGTGTCGTCGTCACCGAAGCCGCCTGCCTTCATGCCGATAAGAAACTCGCGCCCATCCCTGAGGAAGGCGCGGCCCAGCGGAAGGCCTGGCTCGAGCTCCCGCAGGACCTCGAAGCCCCGGATCTCCAGGAGGTCGAGTATCGCTTCCATGGTATCCCCGCCGGTGGCGATCACGACATCGAAGCGCTTGTCGAGCAGTCGTCTAGTCGCTTCCCGAGCGATGTCGTGCAAGACGGACATGGGATCATCTGCGCGCTGGGCCGGAGCCCGAAGCAAGGTAACCCGAGCGTCCGCCGCGATCTGATCGGCCTGACGATGGCTGAGGGGGTTGGCGCTGCCGATCGCGACGAGAATGTCGCCACAGGCCGCCACGGTCGCATTCGATGCAGCCGCAACCGGCGCAAGGCGCTTCGCCAGGGCCGACGCCATGCCCGGGGAACCCACCCAAAGGATAGCTTCCGGATCCGGCAGGGCGGCAATCTGTGCGTCGAGATCATCCTGCGTCGTGGCATCGAGAATGACGGCGTTGCTGACGGAGGCCGGAACAAAGTCGACCAGCCGTGACTGCCGCGCCGGATGAACGGGGTCGCGACCATAGGCGGTCTCCGCTACCGGAACGCCATCAACGAGCTGAACGCCGCCCACGGTCGTGCGACCTGCCGCGGGGAACGCCGGAGCAAAGACAAGCATCTTGCGACCGCTTGCCTTGAAAGCGGCCTCCAGTTCAGCCGCCACATGGCCCCGCAGAGTGGAGTCCACGGTCTTGTAGAGGACATCGCGCGAAGCGAGCTGCACGGCAAGCTCCGCCGCGAGTACCGCAGCCTGCGAGGCGGTAGCAGATCGCGATCCGCTGTCGACGGCGAGGATCGTTGCCTCCTCCGCCGGCAGGCAGGCTCGGCCGACTACAGCTTGCAAACCTCGCTCGACGAACGGTCCGGCGCCATCCGCGGCGCTGGTCAGGTCGTCGGCGAGGATACCGATCGTATATTGGCTATTGGTTCGCATGGATCAATCATGCCGATCCTACGCCTCTTGAAAAGCGATAGTTTCTATGTCGAATCGGTGATACAAACTCACCGATGAAGCGGTCCGAAATACCCTCACTGGATGATCTGCGAGCGTTCGAGACGACGGCTCGTCTCGGCTCCGTCCGGCTGGCCGCAGACAGTCTCGCCGTGACCCATGGCGCCGTCAGCCGTCGGATTACCAAGCTGTCCGAAGACCTTGGATTCAAACTCTTTGAGAAAAGTGGCCGGGGTTTGCGCCTCACGGCGGCCGGGGAGACGCTCAATCTTACCCTTGGCCGCTTCTTCACGGAATTGGCGACAACGGTCGAAGGCTTGCGGGCTGCCAACGTTGAGCAAAACGCCCTGGTTCTCTCATGCGAACCCTCGGTCGCGATGCGTTGGCTCATTCCGCGACTGCCAAACTTCCACAGTGCGCATCCCGAGATCGCCTTACACCTGTCAGTGGGTGGCGGTCCTGTCGAGTTTCGTCGCGACCGGATAGATCTAGCCATCCGCCGGCTCGACTTCGGGCTGCCCGACGCCTGGCATGTCCAGCGCCTCTTTCCTGAGAAGGTGGGGCCAGTCATGGGCCCTCAGCTCGCGCCGGCGTTTGCATCGGGGGAATATGTCGCCTTGGGTTCCAAGACCCGGCCGGACGCCTGGTCGCATTGGTTATCTATCCACTCCTCGGTGCCGCGCCCCACGGAAATCCGCTTTTACGACCATCACTTCCTGATCGTTGAAGCCGCAGCGGCGGGGTTGGGCGTTGCGCTCAGTCCCATGGTCCTTGCAACCGACGACATAGATAGAGAGCGGCTCATCGCACCGGCCGGTTTCGATCCCGACGGAAGCCACTATGGGCTCATATGGATGGGAGAAACCGAACTGTCTGGGAAAGTTCACGATCTTGCTCGATGGCTGAAAGCACAATGCAAGATTTCGTTTGGCTGAGCACGTATGAAGTAGATTTCGTCAAAGCTCCAGTCTAGATCATCGGCGGAGCTTTGCGCGGATCAGCGCGCCGGCCATGTAGAGATCCTGCAGGGAGATACCGGAACTGTCGAAGACCGTGATTTCGTCTTCGAAGCGACGTCCGGGCGCTCGCTTTTCAATGACGTCGCCGATTGGTGTTACGGCAAGCAGGCCGGCGTCGATCGCGTCGCGGAGGTGTTGGAACTCGCCGATCTGGACGGACTGCGAAAGCAAGTCGCAGAACAGGCTTGCCTTCGACAACAGGTCGCTCGGCAATTCATGCTTGCCCGCTGCGTCCGAGCCCATGCTAACAACATGGGTTCCGGGCTTCACCCAGGCGGCATCGAACAGCGGTTCGCGTGAGGGAGTCGCCGTCACCACGATGTCGGCCGCGCGCACCGCCTCCTCGACCGATACGGCGTGCGCCGCCAGGCCCAGTTCGCCGATACGGTTGACAAAGGCATCGCGTCGCGGCGAAGGCCTGGCC
>NZ_RZOF01000388.1:0-5509 GCF_003998955.1 Mesorhizobium sp. M4B.F.Ca.ET.017.02.2.1
CGCCAAGAGCGGGGCGGTGGCGAAGAAGCTCGCGGGCAATGTCGAGGCGATCGCGCTGGACCTTGCCGCGCTTGATGGACCGGCCCTTGCCGCGGCCGAAGTGGAGCGCCGTTTCGGTCGGCTCGACGTGCTCGTCAACAACGGCGCCATCCGCTACGACCTGTCCGCTCGGGCCTTGCTGCCCCACCGGACGTTGGGCCGCAAGGCCTTCGAGACCTATGTCGTCGGCGCCTGGCGGGTGGCGTTCGCATTCGGGCCGCTGCTCGGCGCCTCCGGTCATGGCCGGCTGGTCATCGTCTCTCCCGAGGCCGGTTCCTCGGCCTCGACGGACGTCGGCGCGCCGGCCTATTCGACCGGCAGGGCGACGCTCAATGCGCTCACCCGGATCCTGGCGGACGAACTGCGCGGCGCCGGCGTCCTGGTTAACGCGATCAGCTCTGACTGGGTGGCCGACAAGGGCAAGCCCGACGGCCGTCCGGTCGCGCCAGGGGCGGCCGGCATCGTCTGGGCCGCGACATTGCCGGACGATGGCCCGACCGGCGCCCTGTTCCGCGACGGCAAAAGGCTGCCGTGGTGAGTGGGAATGCTCACCCCACCGGCACCTCCAGCCCGACCTTCACCCGGTCCATCGCCACAAACGTGCGAAACCGCTTCACGTTGTTGTTTGCGAAGAACAGCCGCCTTGTCAGCGCCTCGTAGTCGGCCATGGTCGCCACGGTGACGACGAGGATGAAGTCGGCCTCGCCGGTCACGTAATAGCATTGCTGCACCTCAGGCACTTCGGCGAAGCCGCGCTTGGCGGCGTCGATCAGTTCGGCGCGCTCGCTCTCCACCTCGACCTCGACGAAGATCGTGATCGGATGGCTGACCTTGGCCGGATCGACCAGCGCGACATTGGCGCGGATGACGCCGGTTTCTTCCAGGCGCTTTATGCGCCGCTGCACCGCCGGCGCCGACAGGTTGACGGCCTCGCCGATCACCCGCTGCGGCGTCGTGTTGTCCTTCTGCAGGACGGCGAGGATGGCGCGGTCGAAAGCGTCGAGATCGGGTGAGGCGGACATGGCGAGGGTTCCAAACGAAACAAACTTGCATTTCAGGCAGCAAAACAGAGCGCCTTTCTCGCCCTCCTTGCAATAAATTTCCGCCATCAAGACGGAGGAAGCCGGCCCATGTTCCTTAACCACCACCCGGATCATCGCCAGCCGCTGACCGAGCAAGACGCCGCGACGCTCGGCACGGCCGGGGCCGTCGAAGCGGAACGCTTCCTCGCCGCGCGTGACAACCATGCCGAGACGCCGCTGCACGCCCTGCCGGCGCTCGCCGGCGAACTGGGCATCGGCGCCCTGCACGTGAAGGACGAGGGGCAACGCCTCGGCCTCGGCAGCTTCAAGGCGCTGGGCGGCGCCTATGCCGTGATGCAGCTGGTGCTGGAGGAGGCTGGCAGGAGGCTTGGTCGCACCGTCGATGTCGCCGAGCTGCATAGCGCTGACGTCAAGGCGATTGCCGCCGGCATGACCTTCGCCTGCGCGACCGACGGCAATCATGGACGCTCGGTCGCGCAGGGCGCCGGCTTGGTCGGCGCGCGTTCGGTCATCTTCGTCCATTCTGGTGTCAGCAACGAACGCGTGGCGGCCATTGCCCGCTTCGGTGCCGAGATCGTGCGCATCGCCGGTGACTACGACCAGTCGGTCAGGGAAGCCGCCCGCGTCGCCGCCGAGCGCGATTGGACGGTCGTCTCCGACACATCCTGGCCGGGCTACGAGCGCATACCGGGACTGGTGATGCAGGGCTATACCGTGATCGTGCGCGAGGCGCTGAAGCGCTTGGCTCAGCCGCCCACACACATCTTTCTGCAGGCCGGCGTCGGCGGCTTCGCCGCGGCGGTGGCCGGCCATTTCGCCATCGTGCTTGGCGAGGGTCGCCCGCGGGCAATCGTGGTCGAGCCCGCGCGGGCGGCCTGCCTCTATGAAACCGCAAAGGCAGGACATCCCATCGCGATAGCGCACAGCAAGCCCACGGTAATGGCGATGCTCGAATGCTATGAGCCGTCGCTCGTCGCCTGGCGGGTGCTGTCGCGGATCGGCGATGCTTTCATGACCGTGGACGAGGCCGACGCGGTTTCGGTGATGAGCCGCCTGGCGCGGCCTTCAGGCGATGATCCGGCGATCGTCTCCGGCGAGAGCGGCGGGGCAGGGCTCGCCGGGCTGATCCGCGCTGCCGGCGATAAGAAGCTGCGGGCCGCCCTCGGGCTCGATGCCGATTCGCGCGTGCTCATCGTCAATTCCGAAGGCGCAACCGATCCCGGCCGCTATGCCGATCTGGTCGGGATGGCGCCGGAGGAGGTTGGCCGGGCGAGGCAGCCGGCATGAGCAATCTAACGATAAACGCCGACCGTCTTCTGCGCCGTATCGATGAGCTCGGCAGCATCGGCCGCGATGCGCAGGGCCGGCTCGTCCGCGTCGCCGCTTCCGATATGGACAGGCTCGGCCGCGACCGCCTCGTCGGCTGGCTGCAGGAGGCAGGGCTCGAAGTCGCCGTCGACCGCATCGGCAACATTTTCGGCATCTGGCAGGACGATGCCAATGCCGGCCAGCTGCCGGTCATGCTCGGCTCGCACATCGACACGGTGATCGACGCCGGCATCTATGACGGCTGCTATGGCGTGCTCTCGGCGCTCGAGGCGATCGAGAGCCTGAAGGAGGCAGGTTTCGCGCCGGCGCGCCCGCTCGTCGTCGCCGCCTTCACCAACGAGGAGGGCGTGCGCTATTCGCCTGACATGATGGGCTCGCTGGTCTTTGCCGGCGGCGTCGGGGTGGACGAAGCGCTCGCGGCAGTCGGTACCGACGGCTCGGTGCTGGGCAAGGAGCTGGAGCGCATCGGCTATGCCGGCCGGCATCAGCCGGGATTCCTCAAGCCGCAGGCCTATGTCGAGCTGCATGTCGAGCAGGGGCCGGTGTTGGAGCGCGAAGGCATTGCCATCGGCGCGGTCGAGAACCTGCAGGGCATTTCCTGGCAGCGCATCATGATCGAAGGCGAGGCCAACCACGCCGGCACCACGCCGATGTCGATGCGCCGCGATGCCGGCGTCGCCGCCGCGCGGGCGATCGGCTTCCTGGCGGACCGCGCCGGCGCCTCGCCGACGCCGACGGTCGCCACCGTCGGCACCATCGCCTTCGAGCCCAACGCCATCAACGTCATTCCGTCGCGGGCGACCTTCACCGTCGATCTCCGCGATCCCGACGAAACGCACCTTCGCGAGGAAGAGGCGGCGCTCGCCGCCTTTCTCGACGACCTTGCTGCAGGCGCCGGCGTCACCGCCCGGGCTGAAAGCCTGGCGCGTTTCGGGCCGGTGACCTTCGATGCCGGCATCGTCTCGCTGATCGAGGAGATTGCCGGAGCCGCCGGCCTTTCCTGCCGGCGCATCACCTCGGGCGCCGGCCACGACGCACAGATGATTGCGCGCATCGCGCCGTCCGCGATGATCTTCGTGCCGAGCCGCGGCGGCATCAGCCACAACCCGGCAGAGTTCACCGCCGCTGGCGAACTGGTTGCCGGCGCCAACATTCTGCTCGGCGTCGCCGCGCGATTGGCGGCCGATTGAGCAGCAGAAAACGCGGCTCGCCGGCTTCGGCGGCACAGTGTTGCCAAGCCATGACACCACCAAAAATAGTCAGGCCGAAGGCGTCGAGTCTCGCAGGGGTTCGCATCCGGCGACATCGGGCCGAAACAAACTTCAATCATTCAGCGAGTTTAGACAGCGAATTTTCGCGCGCGCCAATAAGTTCAGTGCCTCGAAGAAAGAATGCCATGCTGCTGCTCAACCAACGACCCGAACACAACCAGCCGTTGGTTGCGGCCGATGCCGAGTCCCTCGGCGTGGCGGGAAGCGAGCGGGCCGAGCACTATCTCAAGGCGCGGCACAACCATGCCGAAACGCCGCTGCACGCCTTGCCGGCACTGGCTAATGAGCTCGGCATCGCGGCACTGCACGTCAAGGACGAGGGCCAGCGTCTCGGCCTCGGCTCTTTCAAGGCGCTGGGTGGCGCCTATGCCGTCATCCGGCTGGTGCTGGAGGAGGCAGGCAAATGGCTCGGTCGCATCGTCGATATCGGCGAGATCAACGACGCCAAGGTGCGCGAGATCGCGTCCGGCATGATCTTTGTCTGCGCCACCGACGGCAATCATGGCCGCTCGGTCGCGCAGGGCGCCGGCCTGGTCGGCGCGCGCTCTGTGATCTTCGTCCATGCTGGCGTAAGCCGTGAGCGTGTCGCTGCCATCGCCCGCTTCGGCGCCGAGATCGTCCAGGTCGAGGGCGGCTACGATCATGCGGTGCGCGAAGTCGCCCGCGTCGGCGCCGAGCGCGGCTGGAAGATCGTCTCCAACACGTCCTGGCCGGGCTATGAACGGGTCCCCGGCCTGGTCATGCAGGGCTATACGGTGATCGTGCGCGAGACGCTGCGGCACATGGCCGAGCCGCCCACGCATATCTTCCTGCAAGCCGGCGTCGGCGGCTTCGCCGCGGCGATCGCCGGCCATATGGCGATCAGGCTTGGCGGGCGGCGGCCGAAGGCCGTGGTGGTCGAGCCGGGGCGCTCGGCTTGCGTCTACGCCTCGGCTGAAGCCGGGCGTCCGGCAACGATCGCGCATCAGCAGTCGACGGTGATGGCGATGCTCGAATGCGCTGAGCCGTCCCTGGTCGCCTGGCGCGTGCTGGCGCGCGTCGGCGATGCCTTCATGACGGTGGAGGAAGAGGATGCGGTCGCCGTGATGAGGCGGCTGGCGCGACCCTTGGGCAACGATCCGGCAATCATCTCCGGCGAGAGCGGCGGTGCGGGGCTCGCCGGACTGATCCGCGCGGCAGGCGACAGGCATATGCGGGCGGCACTCGGCCTCGACAGCCATTCGCGCGTGCTCGTCGTCAACTCGGAAGGAGCGACCGACGCCGGCCGCTATGCCGAACTGGTCGGCGTGAGGCCGGACGACGTGCTGATGCAGCTTGCCTGAAGCTTCGCCGTAGCAGGCTTGGCGACTCGCCGTAGCAGGCTCGGCGACTTCGCCGTAGCAGGCTTGGCGACTTCGCCGTAGCTTCCGTCCGGATGCGTAGAGAACAGACTTAGGGACGAAGATGGCCAAGCTCGACGAACTGGCACTGCACCGCGAGATGACGGCGTGGCGGCATGATCTCCACACCCATCCCGAATTCGGTTTCGAGGAGAAGCGCACCGCCGCTTTCGTCGCCGAAAAACTGCGCGAATTCGGGCTGGAGGTCGCCGAGGGTATTGGCGGCACCGGCGTCGTCGGCACGCTGACCAGGGGCAGCGGCAACCGCGCGATCGCGCTGCGCGCCGACATGGATGCGCTTCGCATCGCCGAGCAGGGCACGATGGACTACCGCTCGCAGACGCCCGGCACCATGCATGCCTGCGGCCATGACGGCCACACCTCGATGCTGCTCGGCG
This sequence comes from Mesorhizobium sp. M4B.F.Ca.ET.017.02.2.1, assembly GCF_003998955.1. Taxonomy (NCBI): domain Bacteria; kingdom Pseudomonadati; phylum Pseudomonadota; class Alphaproteobacteria; order Hyphomicrobiales; family Phyllobacteriaceae; genus Mesorhizobium; species Mesorhizobium sp. M4B.F.Ca.ET.017.02.2.1. The sequence continues at coordinate 5,460 of NZ_RZOF01000388.1, forward strand.
CGGCCAAGCTGCTCGCCAATGAAGGCGGCTTCGACGGCACGGTGCGATTC
>NZ_RZOF01000389.1:0-5483 GCF_003998955.1 Mesorhizobium sp. M4B.F.Ca.ET.017.02.2.1
GCCCATAGGAATGCGTCCTGCCTGGGAATAGCCAGAACAGGGACGGCGCCTCGATCGCCTGCTTGCCGCCGGCCCTGGTTTCAAGCCAGCCGCGCCCTTCCTCCACCAGCACCAGGGCAAAATCGGGCAGGCTGCGCCTGGTGATTGCCTGCGTGACGCGATGGCGGCCGGCCCCGGTCACCGACAGGCCGCCTGCGGCCGCCGGCGGCGATCTGTACAGCGCAAAATGTCGATCTGGCATGAGCGAAAAGTCCAGCTCTGCTGTTCCGTCCATGGCCACAATGCCATGTTCCAGGCACATACACGGGAGCTGATAACCGTCGAGGATGATTGAAATGTCAAGATCGGCCGACATCGTCCTACCGGTTGCGCTCACGGCCAACGGCAAGGCGCTGTCGACGGAGCCGAACCGGTTGGGGTATCTGATGCCCACCGATGCTTGCGCCGGGATCGAGGCCATCCGCGAACTCTTCGGCAGGCAAGGTTATGTCTGGCTGAAGGGCTTGCTGCCGCGCGGCGATGTGATCGATTTCCGCGGCTGGGTGCTGTCGCATCTGGCCGAGAGCGGTCTGCTGATGCCCGGGCACGACCCTTCGCTCGGCATCGCGGCCGTCGGCGCGTTCGACCGCCAGCTCGCCGATCGCCGTCTGATGTCGCTGGTCCGCTCGACCGCCTATGAGGGGTTTTGCGCGCAGCCGCTGATGGCGCGCCTCATGGATGCGTTCGTGGGTGGGGTGTCCTATCTCCACAAGCGCAAGATCATGCGCTTCACCCAGCCCGGCACGTCCGTCGCCACGCCGGCGCATTACGACCTCGTCTATCTGCGTGGCGGCAGCAGCCGCGTCGTCACCGCCTGGATCCCGATTGGCGACATCCCGGTCGACATGGGCGGGCTCGTCTATCTCGAAGGCTCGCACGTCGTCGGCGCCGCCATGGAGGCGCAGTTCATGAAGGACAATGCCGGGCTCAGCGCCGAGGAGCGCATCAGCGCCTACAATCGCAATATGGGCGAGGGCGGCTGGGTGTCGAAGGACCTGCCCGATATGGCGGAACGGTTCGATACGCGCTGGCTGATGGCGGACTACGAGGCGGGTGATGTCGTTCTTCACTCGCCCTACATGATCCATGCCTCGACGACCAACCAAAGCCTGACCGGGCGGATCCGGCTCTCCACCGATATCCGCTATCAGAACGTCGATGACGAGATCGATGCCCGGTGGGGGCAGCATTGGTCGCTCGACGACATGCTCTAAAGGCGGACCGATATTCAGGTGAGGCCAGCCTGCAAATGGCGGCTTCCTGCCGGTGCTCGCTTACTTCAAGCACGCTCCGCTCCGGTTCTCGGAAGCCACCATTTTCGTCCCCGCCCTGACCTGAATCTCAGCCCGCCTTTGGCGCTAGGCCACTCGCCGCATACGGGCGGCGAAGAAGCCGTCCAAACCGGACAGTCCGGGCGATTCGTGCGGTAGATCGGCTGGTGTGGTGCGCAGCGTGCCGTGCGGCGTCAGGAACGGATCGATGCCGGCGATCTCGCCGGAGTGGATGGGATCGTCGGCGACATCGGCGGTATCGGCGAGGAAAGCGCGGTAAAGCTCCTCGCCTTCGAGCGGGTCGAGCGAACAGTTGGAGAAGACGATGCGCCCGCCGGGCCTGACCAGGCCGACGGCGCGGTCGAGCAGCTTGCGCTGCAGCGCGGCGAGCTTTTCGACATCGGCCATGGTCTTGGTCCACGGCACGTCGGGATGCCGCCTGACCGTGCCGGTCGAGGAGCAGGGCGCGTCTAGAAGAACGGCGTCGAACGGCTCCGCCGGCCGGTAGTCGAGCAGGTCCGTCTGCACGAGCTCTGCGGCCAGGCCGAGGCGTTCGAGATTTTGCGCCAGCCGCGTCAGCCGATTCTTCGAAGTGTCGACGGCGGTCACGCGCGCGCCGGCAAGGATGAGCTGCGCCGTCTTGCCGCCGGGGGCGGCGCAGAGGTCGGCGACGCGCAGGCCATTGATGTCGCCGAACAGGCGGGCGGGAAGGCTGGCGGCGGCGTCCTGCACCCACCAGGCGCCTTCGGCGAAGCCGGCAAGTTCGGGGACGGAGGCACTGAGCCTTTCCACCCGCACCGTGCCGGTCGGCAGGACGATGCCGCCGAGCCGCTCGGCCCAGACCACCGGATCGGACTTGACCGAGAAATCGACCGGCGCCTCGTGGCGATGCGCGGCAAGGATTGCCATCGCTTTGTCCGCGCCGTAGGCGGCCCTCAGCCGGCCGGAAAACCAGGTCGGCGCCTCCTCGATGGCGGCCAGCGCGGGAGCGAGTTCGGCGTCCTTGGCCCGCGCCAGAGTGCGCAGCACGCCGTTGACGAGGCCGGAAAAGCGTAGCGTGCGCGGATCGGACTTGGCATGGGTGACGGCAAGGTCGACGGCGGCGCTGTCGGGAATGTCGAGGAACAGGATCTGCGCCGCCGCCACATGCAATATGTGCGACAGCGCGGTGGCGTTCTGCGGCAGCGGCTTTTCCAGCCGGCGGGAAAGCAGCCCGGCGATCGTCATCCGGTGGCGCAGCGCGGTGACCAGTATGGCGCGCACCAGCGCCCGGTCGCGCATGTCGAGCGCCCGGTATTGCGGGTGGCCGTTCTCGTGGTCGGTCAGGCCGTCGAGCGGCGTGCGCGCGTCGATGACAGCGGCAAGCAAGCGCGCCGCCGCCTTGCGCGCGGCGAGGCCCGCGACTGCCTCGGTCCTGTCGTCACGATCGCCTGGGGTGCGCTGCCGGCGTTTGGCGCCGCTCACGACCACGGACCCTTGGGCCCGGTCGGGTTGCGGCCCCAAGGATTGGGCCTAGGCCTGGCGGGTTGCGCCGGCTGCTCCGGCCGCGCGGCCTGGTCCCATGGACCTGGCGTCCGCTCGTCATCCGCCGGATCGGATGTCGGCGCCTGCCGTGGCGCCTGCGCTGGGCGGCCGCCCATCTCGCGCGCCATCTCCTGCAGGGCGGCGATGCGGTTGTCGGTGTTGGGATGGGTGGAGAACAGACTGTCCATGCGCTCGCCGTGCAGGGGATTGATGATGAAGAGGTGCGCCGTCGCCGGATTGCGCTCGGCATCCGGGTTGCGGATGCGTTCGGCGCCGCGGGCGATCTTGTCAAGGGCAGATGCCAGCCAGAGCGGATTTCCGCAGATTTCGGCACCGCGCCGGTCGGCCTCGTATTCGCGGGTGCGGCTCACCGCCATCTGCACGATCATGGCGGCGAAGGGCGCAACCAGCATCGCCACCAGCACGCCGACGAAGCCGAACGGGTTGTTGTTGTCGCGGTTGCCGCCGAAGAAGAAAGCGAAGTTGCCGAGCATCGAGATGGCGCCGGCCAGCGTCGCGACGATGGTCATGGTCAACGTGTCGCGGTGCTGGACATGGGCGAGCTCGTGCGCCATCACCGCCGCCACTTCCTCATGCGAGAGCTGTTCCAGAAGCCCGGTGGAGGCGGCCACCGCGGCATTCTCGGGATTGCGGCCGGTGGCGAAGGCGTTCGGCTGCGGATTGTCGATCAGATAGGTCTTGGGCATCGGCAGGCCGGCCTGCTTGGCCAACGCCTCGACGATGGCGTAGAACTCGGGCGCGTTCTTCGCATCGACCTCGACGGCGCGATTCATCGACAGCACCATCTTGTCGGCGTTCCAGTAGCTGAACAGATTCATGCCGGCGGCGATCAGCAGCGCGATCACCATGCCGCCGGAGCCGCCGATCAGGAAGCCGACGCCCATGAACAGCGCCGTCATCGCGGCAAGAAGCATGGCGGTGCGAAGGGTGTTCATCGTCTAGATCCGTCCGTGATGGCGAAAGGGGTCGATCCTTGCGAGTTCATGGCTATATGATGGGAGACACCTGCCCCTGTTTCAATGCGCCGGGACTATCGCATGACCGACCAGACCAGCAAAGTCGATGCCGCGGCGGCGAGCGACGCGCCACAAAAGACCCTGACGCCGGCGGCCAGCCGCGCGCTGGCGGAGGCTGAGGCGAGGCGCCGGAAATATCGCGAAAAGGAAGCCGCGATGCCCAAGGAAATCGGCGGCCGCGGCGGCAAGGAACCCGGCCGCTACGGCGACTGGGAGGTGAAGGGTCTCACCAGCGACTTTTAGCGGGTGCGCCGATATTCAGGTGAGGCCGGCCTGCGAACGCTGGCTTCCTGCGCTTCCGGTGCTCACGTACTTCAAGTACGCTCCGCTCCGGTTCTCGGAAACCACCCTTCTCGACTCGGCCTGACCTGAACCTCGACGCCCCCTAGGCCGCGGCCCGAGACGGTGCCAACTCAATCCCACCCCGATCATCGACGGTAATGCCAAGCCCGTCGTACGAAGCGATCGATGCGTGCGGCGTCGCGAGCGGGTGCGTGTGCGTGGCGCTGATCACCATCACCGTGGCACCCGCCGCTTCCGCCGCCGCGATGCCGGCCGGCGCGTCTTCGAAGATCAGGCAGTCGCGCGCATCGACGCCGAGCTTTTCGGCCGCCAGCCGGAAGCAATCGGGCGCCGGCTTGCCGCGTGTCACATCCTCCGCCGCGACGATCACGGCGGGAACCGGAATGCCGGCCGCCTCCATGCGCAGCAGCGCCAGTTCGCGCGGCGCCGAGGTGGCGATCGCCCAGCGCTCCGGCGGCAGCGAGCTCAGAAACGCCACCGCGCCGGCGATCGGCACGATGCCTTCGAGATCGGCCGCTTCGGCTTTCAGCAACGTGTCGGCCTCGAGCACCGGATCGATGCCCGGAAGCATCAGTCCGGCGATGGTCTCGACAGCCCGCTTGCCGTGGATCGTCGGTAGGAAGGCCGCCACGTCGAGGCCCTGGCGCTCAGCCCAGTCAGTCCACACCCTTTCGGCCGCGGCAATGGAATTGATCACCGTGCCGTCCATATCGAACAGGAAGGCCGCGAATTTTCTGCCTGCAAACATCTAAAATCCTGGAGGTCGTTTTCGGGAGGGACTAAGCTGCGATCGACCGTAGCCTCATGGCCGGCCCGTGGAAAGGCGCAAGGCTGCCTTTTGACACGCCGGAGCGGTGCAAACCGCTCCAATATCTGTTTTGCGCAATTCCGTACGGAAGACCACTACGCACTGTTCCTGAAAGCGTTCCAAGCGGAACCATGGCAGGCCTGCCGCGTTTGAAAGACTGTCTTCCAGAATGACCGCAGGGGGTAATCGTGATGCTGATACGGCTCGGCTACGAAATCGCCATTGAATGCACCGGAGCCACGCCGATCATCTCACTGCTCGACATTCACAGCGAGCGCCAGCCCGACATCAAGCGGCAGACGCGCGTGCTGACATCTCCTTCGGTGCCGACCAGGGTCTACCACGACCGCCACGGCAACAGCTGTCGTCGCTTCACCGCGCCCGCTGGCGGCTTTCGCATCCTCTACGACGCGGTCGTCGAGGACAGCGGCGAGCCGGACGAGGTCAACACGCTGGCCGGGGAAACGCCGGTGGCGGAACTGCCCGACGACGCGCTGGTCT
>NZ_RZOF01000038.1:0-15000 GCF_003998955.1 Mesorhizobium sp. M4B.F.Ca.ET.017.02.2.1
CCGTCGGAGAGCACGGCATTGGTGGTGTGCATCACCTCAGGCTTGTAGGGATGGCGGGCAGCGACCGCCTCGTCGACTTCGATGCCGAGCCCCGGCGCTTCCGGCACCTGCCAACAGCCATCGACCATGCGGATCGGCCCTTTCACCACCTCGAAATACCAGGGCACCGCGCCGACCATCTCTTCCTGGATCAGATGATTGGGGGTGGAGACGGCAAAATGCAGCGCCGCCGCACCGGCGATCGGGCCGAGCGGGTTGTGCGGCGCCACGCCAACCGACACCGCCTCGGCCATCGCCGCGATCTTCTTCGCCTCGAGCAGGCCGCCGCAATGGCAGATGTCTGGCTGCACGATGTCGACCGCCCTTGCCCGGAACAGATCGTCGAATTCGGCACGGTCGATGAGCCGCTCGCCGGTGGCGATCGGCACGTGCGACTTGGCGGCGAGCTGCGTCAGTGCGCCGGTCTCGCCGGGCGGCAGCGGCTCCTCGATGAACATCGGCCGGTATGGCGCAAGCACGTCGATATAGGCGAGCGCGGTCGAGGCCGAGGCGGGGCGGCCGTGGAAATCGACCATGATCTCGACCTCGGGACCGACCGTCTTACGCAGCGCCTCCATCAGCCGGCCAACCTTTTCGACCTCGACCAGCGGCGCGTGGTAGTGGCTGTAGGGGATGAAGACGGCCTTCAGCGCGCGATAGCCCTTGGCCACCACTTCGGAGGCGCGCTTCACCAGCGGCTCGGCGTCGAGCGTCTCGTACACGGCGCGCATGTCGCCGAGGCCGAGATGGGTGTAGACCTTGACCCGGTCGCGCACCTTGCCGCCGAGCAGCCGCCAGACCGGCTGGCCAAGCCATTTGCCGAAAATATCCCACAGCGCCAGTTCGATGCCGGAGACGGCCGACATGCCGATCACGCCGAGCCGCCAGAACGAATGCTTCTTGAGGATGCGCACCGCCTGCTCGATGTCGCGCGGATCGCGCCCGATCAGAAGCGGCGCCAGGTCGTTGACGGCGCCGACGACGGCCTGGGTCTTCCACTCCAGCGTCGCCTCGCCCCAGCCATAGAGGCCCGGCTGGTCGGTCTCGATGCGCACGAACACCCAGTTGCGCATGTCCGCGTTCACGACGCGCGTGGTGATCGCCACGATTCTCAAGCGCTACTCCTCCCAGGCGACACTTAGATCATATGAAATTGAGTTATCATATGATCTAAAATGGCGTCAAGGCAGAAATCTCAGCCCTTGGCGTGAAGATCGTCGGCGGCGATGTCGAGCAGTCGGTTCATGGCCGCGCGGGCGCCGGCCGTATCGCGGATGCGGATCGCTTCCAGCACCGCGACATGCGCCGAGAGCGCGCGCGACTGCGCTTCCATCAACGGATTGGTGACGAGGAAGGTGGCGCGCAAGGCGGCCTCAAGCATGCCGACCAGCCCCTTCAGCACGACATTGTGGCTGGCGGCGATCACGCCCTTGTGGAAGGCCAGGTCCGCCTGGCAGACCGCATTGAGATCATTCGGGATGTTGTCGCGCATACCGACCACGGCGCGCTCGATTTCGGCAAGGTCGGCCGCCGTGGCGCGCCTGGCCGCGAGCTCCGCCGCGGCGGGCTCGAAGATCCTGCGCGCCTCGAGCAGGCCGGAAACCAGTTCCTCGTCGTCCTGGATGGACGGGTGCCAGCCGAGCACGACCGGATCGAGCAGCCGCCAATTGTCGCGCGCCAGCACGCGCACGCCGGCGCGGCGCCTCGCTTCGACAAGGCCCTTCGCCGACAGGACCTTGACCGCTTCCCGGACCGAAGTGCGGCTGACGCCCAGCATGGCGCACAGTTCCTCTTCGCGCGGCAGGGCGTCTCCCGGCGCGTATTCTCCGCCCAGGATGCGGCTGCCGAGCACGCTGACCACGGCGTTGTGCACGCTGGCGCCGGTCTGGTCGACCGATGGCATCCAGCCGAGTGCATCTGAAGGAGCTATGGTTTCCACGCAGATCCTCTCCCGATAGAGCGCCGTTGCAAGCTGTTTTATGAGAGGCTAGGTCTTATGTAAATCATTCATTCATACGATCTATAACGGGCTCCGCAATCGCCATGCTGCAGATCTCCAATGACACGCTGGCGCTTTCGGTCGATCTTGCCGGCGGCGCGATCCATCGCTTCGACCGCCACGCGGCGAGCGGTCCGGTTCCCGTTTTCCACCGTGGAGCGGTGGAAGCGGATGTGTGTTTTCCGCTGATCCCGTTCGGCAACCGGCTGCGCGGCAACGCCTTTGTCTTCGATGGAGGAACCCATCGTCTGCAACCGAACACTGCGAGCGATCCGCACTACATTCACGGCGACGCCTGGCTTGGCCATTGGCGGACCATCGCTCACGACCATCACGAGCTGACCATCGCCTACGATCATGCCGGCAAGGATGGACCCTACGCCTACCGCGCCGAGCAGCGTTTTGCCCTCTCCGACAACATGCTGTCCGTCAGCCTTTCGGTGACCAACCGCGCGCGCCGGCGCCTGCCCTACGGGCTCGGCCTGCATCCGTTCCTGCCGATGACGCCGGCCACCATCGTCGACTTCACCGCCGAGCGCTACTGGGAGCAGGACGCGGCTTTCCTGCCGCTGAAGAGCCATCCTGCGCGCGGCGGCATGGATTTTTCCGGCGGCCGCCGGCTGCCCGGGACCTGGATGAACACCGAGTTCGAAGGCTGGAACGGCGCGGCGACCATAATGTGGCCGGAGACCGGATCGCGTCTGCGGATCGAGGCCGATGCGCAATTCTCGCGCTGCATGATCTTCGTTTCGGACACGGCCTTCGACGCGCTCTATCGCCATGACTGGTTCTGCTTCGAGCCGATGACCCACAGCGTCGACGCGCATCATCGAGCCGATCTCGGCGGGCTGGTTGCGCTCGAGCCGGACGAGACGTCGGCCGGCTCGTGCCGGTTCATCGTGGAGTGACACGCGCCGGCTCCTCGACAAGCGAAGCGGTGGCGTTCATCTTAGCTCTGTCTAACGAATGTCTACAAACTTTATAGACATTTATTCCGGAGCAGGTCATACTGCCCATCCAAGTGCCTGACTTTTTCGCCATTCGTGTTCGTATGATCAGGAGATGACGATGACGCAGACATTTCCGGAGATCGTTCCAGATCCCACCACCGTCAGGCCGGTGTAGCAGACCAATCAACTCATCATGGGCGCGGGGGCGTTGGACGGCAGGCATTGCTGCCGCGATCGAGGAGGAGACCGATGACCACACGCCTGCTGCCCGCACTGCACGAGGGCCATGCCCCAATCCAGCTGCATGGCGCCTTCGACGAGGCTCTGGAAGCCTACCAGGCCTGGACTCCGGGCACGGACGAACCGCAAGTCGAGTTCGAAGGCCATTTGATCCCCATCAGCTCGGTCTTCGGCCGCATGCGGACCTGCACCGACATCCTGCCTTGGCGCATCGAGGCCGATGTCCTGGACACCGTCGGTGGCATGTTGCCCGCCGGCGGCGAAAGGTCGATCACCTATGCAGACGCCGCGCTCGTCCTTCGCGCCCTGTGCGTGGATCGCCTTCGCGACGACGGCGGTGTCCGATTTGCAGTAAGATGAAGCCTTTGCGTGCCGCGTGAGGCTGTCAACAACCTGACGCGCCTGCGGCGGCACAGGGGCTGCAAGACAAAGAAAGCGGGACCGGTCGTACCATACCGGCCCCGCTGCCTGTCATGGGTCTCAGCGCGCTGCCCAGGCCAGCCCACGGCGCAGGATGGTCCGCATCTGCGGCACCTCGAACTCCTTGGCCACATGCCCCAGCGACGAGTAGAACACGCGGCCCTTGCCGTGCCGGCGCTTCCAGACCACCGGCATGACGACGCCGTCGATCCAAGGGGCGTGCGCGCCCGTGAACGTGGTGGTCGCCAGCACCTCGTTCGACGGGTCGACATGCATGTAGTACTGCTCGGAGCGGTAGGGGAAATCGTCGATGCCGCTCATGATCGGATCGTCGCGGCGGACGATGTCGACCTGGTAGTCGATGATGTTGCCGGGATGGGCGACCCACTGGCCGCCGCACATGAATTGGTAATCGGTCGATTCGCGGAACGCATCGCCCATGCCGCCATGGTAACCGCCAAGGCCGACGCCTCCCGCGATTGCGCTGACGAGGTTGGACTCCTCGGCCTTGCTCAGCTTGGACATGGTGTAGATTGGCACGATCAGGCTGAGGTCGGCGATTGCGGGATCGGCGAATGCCGCGGTCGAGGTCTCGACGCGAACGGCAAATCCCTCTTCCTCGAGCATCGCCTTGACGGCGCGCGCGCCGAGTTCCGGCTCGTGGCCTTCCCAGCCGCCCCAAACGATCAGTGCCTGCCGCATCCTTCACTCCTGTCTTCGCAATCTGCCCGGGTGTCCCTGGATCCGGCCAATATGACCGCACAGTGATCCGCAGGCCACATGCGCACGGCAGAGCCCGCGGGTGAGCGACGACCATAGGCGCATTTGTCTTGCGGCCAAGTCCACGCTCTGATTCCATTTGCCGGAGCGATAGAACCTGATTCTTGCACTTTGGCGCGCTCGAATGTCGCGCCGACTGGAAGATTTTTCGTCGATCCAAGCGCCAGGTGCATTTCAAGGAGATACGGCGATGAACACCGCGACAAGGCCAGCAATCTCGGAAATGAGGCCGAAGATAACGGTCGTCGGTGTTGGCGGCGGCGGCGGAAACGCGATCAACAACATGATTGCCGAGAACCTGCAGGGCGCCGAGTTCATCGTCGCCAATACCGATGCGCAGGCGCTCACCATGTCCAAGGCACCGAGGCTGATCCAATTGGGAGCCCGTATCACAGAGGGCCTGGGCGCCGGTTCGCTGCCCGAAGTCGGCCGTGCCGCCGCTGAAGAATCGATCGACGAAATCATGGATCACCTTGCGGGAACGCATATGTGCTTTGTGACCGCGGGCATGGGAGGCGGAACCGGCACCGGCGCTGCTCCCGTCATCGCGAATGCCGCGCGCGCGGCCGGCATCCTGACGGTGGCGGTCGTCACCAAACCGTTCAGCTTCGAGGGCAAGCGGCGGATGCAATCGGCCCAGGAAGGCATCGAGCGGCTTCGCGAATGCGCCGATACGGTAATCGTCATCCCGAACCAGAACCTGTTCAGGGTCGCCGACGCCAAGACGACGTTCGCCGACGCTTTTGCCATGGCGGATCGGGTCCTTTACTCGGGCGTCGGCTGCATCACCGACCTCATCGTCAAGGAGGGCCTGATCAATCTCGACTTCGCCGATGTGAAGTCGGTGATGCGCGACATGGGCCGCGCAATGATGGGGACCGGGGAAGCCACGGGTGAAGGGCGGGCCAAGAACGCCGCGGAGGCGGCGATTGCAAACCCGCTGCTCGACGAAGCGTCCATGATCGGTGCCAGGGGCGTCCTTGTCTCGATCTCGGGCGGCACGGACATGACGCTGTTCGAGGTCGACGAGGCCGCCACCCGCATCCGCGAAGAGGTCGACGCTGATGCCGATATCATCGTCGGCGCCATATTCGACCGGGCGCTCGCCGGGAAATTCAGGGTCTCGGTCGTCGCAACGGGATTGCGACAGGGACCTGAGCTGCCGATGTAGGGGCTTCACGCCGATTTTTGTCACAACAGGCCTATTGCCCGGCCCTACCCAAGCGATACGTCCGGCGGCGTTTGCCGGAACAGGAAAGCCCTCTTCGAGTTGATACTCTGATCAACAGTCGGCGTTGCGGGATGCACCGCAGCGCAAACAGGAGAGGAAACTCCCATGGGTCTCGGCACAATTCTTATCATTCTACTGATTCTCATCTTGCTTGGCGGCTTCAGTGGCCTTGGCGGCGGACCGTTTTACGGCACCGGCTACTACGGCGGCGGCGGCCTTGGGCTGGTCTTGCTGATCGTCATCATCCTGGTTGTCCTCGGCCGTCTGTAGCGACGCCGGCAGACCTGGCATTGCCCGCTGATCGAGCAGCGATCGGCGGGCTTTTGTCTGTGGCGAGCCGCCGTCGGATAGCGCGGAGGGAGCATTGGTCCGCAAACTCGACCTCAGAAGCGGCCGGCCGGTCTGGTTCGCCTATCGCGCGCCGCCGGTGCCCACAGGAAAGTTGACGCGAGACATAAAGGCCGAGGTGCTGGTCGTCGGCATGGGCATCAGCGGCGCCATGATGGCGGACGCACTGGCGCGCGCGGGCCATGGCGTGGTCTGCATCGATCGGCGCGGCCCGCTTCTGGGATCGACCTCGGCGACGACGGCGCTGGTGCAATTTGAACTTGATCAACCGCTGATCAAACTTGCCGCGATCAAGGGCAAGATCGACGCCGTGCGCGCGTGGCGGCGCTCGCGCCTGGCCGTGGTCAATCTTCGCGGGCGGATTGCCGAACTCGGCATAACCTGCAACCCGGCACGCTTGCCGTCACTCTATCTTGCCGGCAATCTGCTCGCGCCGGCGCAGCTGCGCGACGAAAGCGATGCCCGCCGGCAGGCCGGGATCGCCGCGACCTATCTTACCCGCAGGGCTCTGTCGGATAGTTTCGGCATCGATCGCGCGGCTGCCATCCTCAGCCACGACAACATTGCGCTCGACCCGCGCAAGCTAACCGCCGGGCTCCTGCTCAGCGCGGTGGGGCGCAAGGCGCGCCTTTATGCCCCTGTGGAGGCGGACGAGATCAGGAGCGATCGCGACGAGGTCGTTGTCAAAACCGGCGGTGGTCCGACGATCACCGCGCGACATCTGGTGCTCGCCACCGGCTATGAGTTGACCGACATCATCCCGGCCACCGCGCACAGCATCGTTTCGACCTGGGCAATCGCCACAGCGCGCCAGCCAAAAGACATATGGCCAGGCGCCGCTTTGCTTTGGGAGGCGTCGGAGCCTTACCTTTACATCCGCACGACGGCGGATGGCCGCGTCATCTGCGGCGGCGAGGACGAGGATTTCACCGATGAGGAGCATCGCGATGCGTTGATCGCCAAAAAGTCCAAGCGCCTGGCGGCAAAACTGGGCCGCTTGTTGCCGAAGCTGGACACCAGGCCGGAATTCTCGTGGACCGGCTCCTTCGGAACCACAACCTCCGGCCTGCCCTATATCGGCGCCCTGCCCCGCCACCCGCGCATTCACGCCGTGATGGGCTATGGCGGCAATGGCATCACCTTCTCGCAGCTCGCTTCCGAGATGGTTTCATCGGCGATTGACGGCCTCGAGGACATCGATACAGATCTGTTTGCATTCCCGGCGCACGGATAGGCCCCATCGGACCCGTCTGGAGATTATCCGGGGATGCGCGGCGTATGCCGTACGTCCTCTGCCGGGTCGGCATCGATGCGCGCCTTGTCCGGGTCGAAGGCGCCGTGACGGGCGATGGCCAAAGCGGCTGTTTCGGGCGTCTCATAGGCCCACATGAAATCGTCGGCCGATCCGCCGACGGCATGGACGCGCCAGTAACTTGCCGTGCCCAAGGGCGAGCTTGTGGTGGTGTTCGTCTTCTCGAAAAGTTCGAAATAGATGTCTTCGAACGGTATGTAGAAGACCGGATCGCCTCCGCCTTCATGGAGCACCTTCGCCCGCTCGCTGGACGCCACCACGGCGTCCGAGAACCTGACTGTCACCGTGCCGTCAAAGGGCACGATGGCAAGCGCGGCGGCAGGATAGGTTGGACTGGCGACAGGGGTTTGCATTGTCGAACTCCTTGACCTGATGTGCGTTGGAAACGTCGCTCAGCCACGGCAGTTCCGGCTCCGCGCGCAATTGGCGCAAAACCTTTTCGTCCCACAGGCGTTGTTCCTTCTTCAGGCTAACAGACAGCCATCCACGTCGAGCAATGGAGGCTCAGAGGATGTATTTCATTGCCCTGGCGACGGACTATGACGGCACACTGGCGCACGATGGCATCGTCACCAAAAAGACGCTGTCGGCGCTCGAGCAGTTGAAGAAGACCGGCCGCAAACTGATCCTGGTGACGGGACGCGAGTTGCCCGACCTCAAGCGGGTTTTTCCGGAACTCGCATTGTTCGACAAGGTCGTCGCCGAAAACGGAGCGCTGGTCTACACGCCCGCCAGCGAGGAGGAGCGCACGATATCGCCATCGCCGTCGGCCGATCTCGTCGCCGGGCTGAAGAAGCGCGGCGTGAAACCGCTTTCCGTCGGGCGCTCCATCGTCGCCACCTGGGAGCCTCACCAGGCCACGGTGCTCGACGTCATCAAGAAACTCGGGCTGGAACTGGAGATCATCTTCAACAAGGGCGCGGTGATGATCCTGCCGAGCGGCATCAACAAGGCGACCGGGCTCGCCGCCGCGCTTGGCGATCTTCGCCTGTCGCCGCGCAACGCGGTGGGGGTCGGCGACGCGGAAAACGATCATGCCTTCCTGCAGGCCTGTGGCTGCAGCGTTGCTGTCGACAATGCGCTGCCGGCGGTCAAGAACACCGCCGATCTCGTCACGCGCGGAGCACGCGGCAAGGGCGTGGAGGAACTGATCGGCAAATTGATCAAGCACGATCGCGGGCTCGTCAAAAGGCCCCGCGACGGCATCCTGCTTGGTACGTCCGGCGGCAAGGACGTCTATCTGTCGCCGACCGACACTGTCCTGATCGCCGGCAGTTCCGGCATCGGCAAATCCACGCTGGCCACCGCCCTGACCGAGCGCTTCGTCGAGACCGGCTATCAGTTCTGCATCTTCGACCCGGAAGGCGACTATGACGGCCTGCAAGGTGCGGTCAAGCTCGGCGACGGGTCGAGTGTGCCGACGAAGGAACAGCTGCTCGACCTGATCGAGAAGCCGGACACCAATGTGGTGGTCAATGGGCTGGCGTTGCGGGTCAACGAACGGCCCGACTTCTTCGCCGACCTGCTGCCAGGCCTCGGCAGCTTCCGCTACCGCACGGCGAGGCCGCACTGGCTGGTCATCGACGAAGCCCATCATCTCCTGCCGAAACGCCGCGACGACACGCGCGCCGTGCTGTCGCTGGAATTGCCGGGCACGGTGCTCATCACCGTCCATCCGGAAGCGATCTCGACCGATGCCTTGCGCCTGGTGACAGCGGTCATCGCGCTTGGCCCAAAGGCGAAGAGCGTCGTGCGGACATTCTGTCACGAGACCGGCGTTGAAGAGCCGGGCGCGATGTCGTCGCAAAAGGGTGACCGCGTGCTGTTCTGGCGGCCGCGCAATGGCAAGAAGCCGATGTCGGTCAAGGCGATCGAGCCGCGCCAGTCGCTCAAACGGCACAGCCGCAAATATGCCGAGGGGCAACTCGACGAGGCCGGCAGCTTCTATTTCAGGGGCCCGGACGATGCCATGAACCTCAGGGCGCACAATCTGATTATCTTCGCCCAGATGGCCGAGGGCATCGACGACAAGACCTGGGAGCATCATCTGCGCGCCGGCGACTACTCGGAATGGTTCCGCCATCAGATCAGGGACAAGGACCTCGCCCGCGAAACCGAGACCGCGGAGAAGGACAAGACGCTGTCGGCGCAGGAAAGCCGCAAGCGCGTGCTCGACGCGGTGCGCCGGCGCTACACGGCCCCCGCCACCGCTCCGGTACAGTAGCGCGGGGGCGCGACCGCCGAGTTGCCGCCAACGGTCATACACGGTCGACCAACAGAAAAAGAAAGCCGCCAGGAGGCTCAGGATGAAATCCCAACTCGTTGCCGAAAGTGCCGAACAGAGGACCTTCATCGTGGTCCTGGACATGGGTGAAGAGGCCTTCTCGGCACTGACGGCGTTTGCCGCCGATCACGATATCGGCAGCGCCTCGCTGACCGCCATCGGCGCCTTCGAAAGGGCGACCGTCGGATGGTTCGACTTTGAAAAGACCGAATACCGCAGGATTCCGGTGCTGGAACAGTGCGAAGTGCTGAGCGCAATCGGCGATATCGCTCAGGGCGACGACGGCAGGCCAAGCCTCCACGTCCACGCCGTGCTCGGCCTGGCGGACGGCACGACGCGCGGCGGACATCTGCTGAACGGGTTCGTGCGGCCGACGCTGGAGGTCACGCTGGTCGAAACGCCTGGCCACTTGCGGCGCAGGACACGCCCGGAACTTGGCATCGCCCTCATCGACCTTGACGCATGAGGACTTTCAGCCCTGTTCTTCCTTGGCGGGCTTGCCGGTCGTCGCCTCTGGCGGTTTCTCCCAGCCGAACACGCTGCGGCCGCCAAGCAGGTGCGACTGGTCGAACTCGCCGGCGACGATCTCTTTCAAACTGGGACGGGTGACGTAGCGTTCGACCTGACGGGACTGGTCGTCCAGCCGCTTCAGGGCGCCGATCTCCTCCTCCCGACCCAGCCTCGCCTTTTGCATCGCCGACTTCAGCACGCCGATCGTTTCATCATAGACTTTGAGCGGCACCGGGAACGGGTGCCGGTCCTTGCCGCCATGCGCCAGGGAAAAGCGTCCGGGATCGGAAAACCGGCATGGCGCTCCGTGCAGAACCTCGGCCACCAGCGCAAGGGCCCGCACCGTGCGGGCGCCGACGCCGGGCACCAGCAGCAGCCCGGCAAAATCCTCCGGACCGCGATCGGCCGCCGCCGCGATGTTGCCGTGCAGGCGGCGCATGACGACATCGCTTTCGCGCACATCGTGGTGTGCCGGCATCACCAGATGCGGCAGCAGCGGCTGCGCCGGCGGCGGCGGCGCGCCACGCTCCAGCGCCGAAAGCTCGCTCACGATCCGGTCCGGTCCGAGATTGTGCAGAAGCTCCAGTTGCCGCTGTCGCGAGGCATCGGCGCGCCGGTCGGTCAGGTTGACGATCTCCCCTTGGTTGGCGCCCTCGATCGCGGCATGCGGCTGGTCGACGAAGCTTTTCAGGCCTTCGGACAGCCAGTGATAGCGGCGCGCCACCCGGCTATCGCCGTTCATGCCCTGTTGCACGACGACCCAGTTGCCGTCATCGGTGACGATGAAGCCGTGCAGGTAGAGATCGAATCCGTCCTGCACCGCGGCGCTGTCGACCTTGGCGACCAGCCGGCTGGCTGTCGCCAGCCTGTCGCCATCGAAGCCGACGCGCTCGCCGATGGTGGCAAGCTCCTGCGGGGTCTTGCGCGAGTGCGCGCCACGGCCGCCGCAGACGTGGATGCCGAGCTCGCCGGAAAGCGGCGACAGACCGCGCTTCAGGGCGCCGACAACGCTGGTGGTGATCCCGGACGAATGCCAGTCCATGCCCATGACGGCGCCGAAGGACTGGAACCAGAACGGATGCGCCAGGCGGCGCAGCAATTCGTCGCGGCCGTAGTGATGGACAATCGCCTCGCACATGACGGCGCCAAGCCGGGTCATGCGATCGCCGAGCCATTTCGGCACGCGCCCGCCGTGCAGCGGAAGATCCGCACTTCCCGATCGCTGTGCCACCAAGTTTCTCCAGATACGCGGCAGGCTTCTGCGCCTTCGCTCCGGTCAGGAATGCATAGCCGCCGGTTCGATCATCACGCAAAGGACGGCAAAACTGGCGACGGCGCGCAGCCCAAAAGGGCTTTCTGAAGATCGGTTCGGTAGGCCGCGGCGTCAAGATCATCGGCGCCGTTCAGCGCTCGACTTTCTTGACGCCGCAGTCACCGGGTTGCGGGGCTAGGGTGACCATCGTTGGCTGCCAAAGCAAAAGGCCCGCTGGCGAGGAGCCAAGCGGGCCTTTTGATTTGGTTGCGGGGACAGGATTTGAACCTGTGACCTTCAGGTTATGAGCCTGACGAGCTACCGGGCTGCTCCACCCCGCGTCAACTACGAGCAAGCGTTTGCTTGCGACCACGAGCAAGCGTTGGCTTGCGTCCTTAGAGGTAAGTTTTTGCTTACCGGAATCAAGAGGTCTGCCAAATGAAAGGGCCGCTTGCGCGGCCCGGGCTCCCGTTTGGCGGGCCTCATGCATGTCGCTCAAAAGTGTTAGCGGTTTTGAGGCAACGCCATGCATCACAACAATCGTAATGAGAAGATGAACGTGCGTTTGGCAGACCTGGCAGCGACCTACTCTCCCGCGTCTTGAGACGAAGTACCATCAGCGCTGGAGCGTTTCACGGCCGAGTTCGGAATGGGATCGGGTGCAGCCGCTCCGCCATAACCACCAGGTCGGCAAAACGCACGTTGTTCGAGAAGCTTTTTGAGCGAATAGCCGATGGTGAGCAGCCGATAGGGAACCCTATTTGCTGCTTCTCCAAGCTGTTCGCTGGTCTTTGTTGTGCCCTCACATCCTCCCTTTTGGGAGCGATGGACATTAGGAATGAGAACGATCAAGCCGATCGAACTATTAGTACCGGTAAGCTTCAAGCGTTGCCGCTCTTCCACACCCGGCCTATCAACGTGGTCGTCTTCCACGGTTCTCAGGGAATACTCGTTTTAAGGTGGGTTTCCCGCTTAGATGCCTTCAGCGGTTATCCCGTCCGGATATAGCTACCCTGCTATGCGGCTGGCGCCACAACAGGTCCACCAGAGATCCGTCCATCCCGGTCCTCTCGTACTAGGGACAGATCCTTTCAATATTCCTACACCCACGGCAGATAGGGACCGAACTGTCTCACGACGTTCTGAACCCAACTCACGTACCGCTTTAAATGGCGAACAGCCATACCCTTGGGACCTGCTCCAGCCCCAGGATGCGATGAGTCGACATCGAGGTGCCAAACAACCCCGTCGATATGGACTCTTGGGGGTCATCAGCCTGTTATCCCCGGCGTACCTTTTATCCGTTGAGCGATGGCCCTTCCACGCGGGACCACCGGATCACTATGACCGACTTTCGTCTCTGCTCGACTTGTCAGTCTCGCAGTCAGGCAGGCTTATGCCATTGCACTCAGCGAACGATTTCCGACCGTTCTGAGCCCACCATCGCGCGCCTCCGTTACTCTTTAGGAGGCGACCGCCCCAGTCAAACTACCCACCATACATTGTCCCGGACCCGGATAACGGGCCGCGGTTAGACATCCATAGAGATAAGGGTGGTATTTCAAGGGTGGCTCCACCAAGGCTGGCGCCCTGGCTTCAAAGCCTACCACCTATCCTACACATGCCACTACGAATGCCAATGTAAAGCTATAGTAAAGGTGCACGGGGTCTTTCCGTCTAACCGCAGGAACCCCGCATCTTCACGGGGAATTCAATTTCACTGAGTCTATGCTGGAGACAGCGGGGAAGTCGTTACGCCATTCGTGCAGGTCGGAACTTACCCGACAAGGAATTTCGCTACCTTAGGACCGTTATAGTTACGGCCGCCGTTTACTGGGGCTTCGATTCAGAGCTTGCACCCCTCCTCTTAACCTTCCAGCACCGGGCAGGCGTCAGACCCTATACGTCGCCTTGCGGCTTCGCAGAGCCCTGTGTTTTTGATAAACAGTCGCTACCCCCTGGTCTGTGCCACCCTCCTCTGCTTGCGCAGAAAAGGGTCACGCTTCTTCCGAAGTTACGCGTGCAATTTGCCGAGTTCCTTCAGCATAGTTCTCTCAAGCGCCTTGGTATACTCTACCAGACCACCAGTGTCGGTTTCGGGTACGGTCTATAAGGAGGAGCTATTTCCTGGAACCGCTCCGCTGCCCAACCAATCCGATAAGGTTGAACAACTTGTGCGATCCGTCACTACCTCCAGGCCCACGAATATTAACGTGGTTCCCATCGACTACGCGTTTCCGCCTCGTCTTAGGGGCCGGCTAACCCTGCTCAGATTAACTTTAAGCAGGAACCCTTGGTCTTTCGGCGGGGGAGTCTCTCACTCCCCTTACGTTACTCATGTCAGCATTCGCACTTCTGATACCTCCACCGCCCCTCACGGGTACGGCTTCATCAGCTTACAGAACGCTCCGCTACCGCTCGTGATTGCTCACGAACCCTAAGCTTCGGTGTATGGCTTTAGCCCCGTTACATTTTCGGCGCAAAGACCCTTATTTAGACCAGTGAGCTGTTACGCTTTCTTTAAATGATGGCTGCTTCTAAGCCAACATCCTGGTTGTTTTGGGATCCTCACATCCTTTCCCACTTAGCCATAACTTGGGGACCTTAGCTGTAGGTCAGGGTTGTTTCCCTTTTCACGACGGACGTTAGCACCCGCCGTGTGTCTGCCGACTAGTACTCCCAGGTATTCGGAGTTTGGTTAGGTTTGGTAATCCGGTGAGGACCCCTAGCCCATCCAGTGCTCTACCCCCTGGGGTATTCGGTCGACGCTCTACCTAAATAGATTTCGCGGAGAACCAGCTATTTCCGAGTTTGATTGGCCTTTCACCCCTAGCCACAAGTCATCCCGAACTATTGCAACAGTTATGGGTTCGGTCCTCCAGTAAGTGTTACCTTACCTTCAACCTGCTCATGGCTAGATCACTCGGTTTCGGGTCTAATGCGACGAACTGAACGCCCTGTTCAGACTCGCTTTCGCTGCGCCTACACCTACCGGTTTAAGCTTGCTCGTCACACTAAGTCGCTGACCCATTATACAAAAGGTACGCGGTCACCCTTGCGGGCTCCCACTGTTTGTAGGCAATCGGTTTCAGGTACTCTTTCACTCCCCTTGTCGGGGTGCTTTTCACCTTTCCCTCACGGTACTAGTTCGCTATCGGTCATGCACGAGTACTTAGGCTTGGAAGGTGGTCCTCCCAATTTCAGACAGGATTTCACGTGTCCCGCCTTACTCGAGGACGATTGATCGCATTACGCGTACGGGGCTGTCACCCGCTATGGCCCTACTTTCCAGAAGGTTCCGCTTGTCTCTCAATCGCCACTGGCCTGGTCCGGGTTCGCTCGCCACTACTTCCGGAGTCTCGGTTGATGTCCTTTCCTACGGGTACTTAGATGTTTCAGTTCCCCGCGTTCGCCACTTTATCCCTATGTATTCAGGATAAGTTACCTATTAGCGATACTTGGAAACCACAGCCGCAGCAGCGCAATCTCGAAGAGATTGTCGCATCTCTGCAGCTCTGATTTTCCAAGTACCTTAGGTGGGTTTCCCCATTCGGAAATCTACGGATCAAAGGGTATTCGCACCTCCCCGTAGCTTATCGCAGCGTATCACGTCCTTCATCGCCTGTGCATGCCAA
>NZ_RZOF01000038.1:17500-22500 GCF_003998955.1 Mesorhizobium sp. M4B.F.Ca.ET.017.02.2.1
ACTTTGATTTGGCTTTATTGGTCACGCATGAATCGACGAGAACATTCACACCTAGGCAACTTAATGCCTTGGTAGACTTATTCTCACGAAACGTGATCCGCCAAAGTCTCGTTCGAACCAATTACCCCTGGCGGGATAAGAGGTTCAGCAGGACTCTGCCGCCCACGTTTCTCTTTCTTCAATATTCAGTTTTCAAAGAACAGACACCGCAGACGCAATGTCGTGGCCCCTTACGCTTTTGGCTTCAGGGCCGTCCGAGTGTCGCTTAACGCGGCTCTCTTGAATTTCTCACAAGGGCAGATTTAGAAGCGAACTTCTTCGTCGCCAGCGGCGAGCCGCCCTCGTTGGTGAGGCGTATATAGTCGCCACCTCTTCACACTGTCAACAGCCTTCTCAGATGTTTTTTCGATTTCTCGTGGGCATGTCCACAAGGTCGAAATTTGTGAGTTGGCTTGGCTGAATCTCGACCGGCGATCGGCTGCCAATCCATTCCTGCCTGGGCTCACGACCAGCTCGGCACCGGATACCCGGCATCGGCCCAAAAATCGCCTGTCCTGCCATGGTCGATGCTAATCGCCACGCCGGCCTGGGCATGGCTTCAGAGCCGCTCTTCCAGCAATTCCGTCGTGATATTCCGGCCAGCGTAGAAGATGCCCAAAATCAGCACTCGCTCACCCTCGACGGCAAAAGCAATGCTGACGGCGCGCCGATAGCCGACAATCCGCAGCCCCGGCATGATCTCGATCCGCTCGGTGCCGCGCTGTGGAAAAGTCGATAGGCCCAGGCAATGGTCGCGGATTCCGACAACGAAATTCCACGCAATCGCGGGCGACGCGCGCTCGGCTATGTCATCATAGAGCTGTCCGAGCTCAGCTTCCGCCATGGGATGGAAGACAATTCGATACTCCATCCGCTACTTGGCTTTCCCCTGCTTCGCGCGATGACGCGCCTCAAGCCGGGAAAAGACCGTTTCGGCGGGAACTCCCTTCGCCGGATCTTGCCGAAGCTCGGTCAGGCGCCCCGGGACCTCCTCGCGCAGCCATTTCTCCCGCTCCGCCTCGAAGTCCTCGAGCATGCGCAGACCGGCGCGGACGACCTCGCTGGCATTGTTGTAACGGCCTGATTCGAGCTGCTTCCTGATGAAGCTCTCATAGTGGTCGTTCAGAGCATAGTTGGGCATGGCAACCTCTGGAAAAAATGTCCGGCTATAGAACATAGCAATAGATGTTATCTATTGCCAGCATTCGCCGATTCGGCCGATCCCCGCCTGTGATTCGGATTATCCCGCAAGGCTTGATTCGCAGATTCGGCAGAGCCGAGATATCGCCTCGACCCCGATGACGCCGGCGCGATCGAGCAATCTGGTGCAGTCGACAGCTCCCGACGGTCTCCTCTCGCCATTCAGGCAGGACGAGGGCACTGAAGCCGGCTGAGAAAGAGGCCCGCCGGCTAAATTCATTTCGCATCTGGTTGTGGTCGCTGCTCCGATTCGGCTTTCGCTGTTCGCTTCGGCTGTGAACGAGGCGGAGCTCGCAGCGTCGGCCGAGACCTCGTCTGGGGTCCAGGGGGGACGAATTGATTGCGACCATCGTTGGCTGCCAAAGCAAAAGGCCCGCTGGCGAGGAGCCAAGCGGGCCTTTTGATTTGGTTGCGGGGACAGGATTTGAACCTGTGACCTTCAGGTTATGAGCCTGACGAGCTACCGGGCTGCTCCACCCCGCGTCAACTACGAGCAAGCGTTTGCTTGCGACCACGAGCAAGCGTTGGCTTGCGTCCTTAGAGGTAAGTTTTTGCTTACCGGAATCAAGAGGTCTGCCAAATGAAAGGGCCGCTTGCGCGGCCCGGGCTCCCGTTTGGCGGGCCTCATGCATGTCGCTCAAAAGTGTTAGCGGTTTTGAGGCAACGCCATGCATCACAACAATCGTAATGAGAAGATGAACGTGCGTTTGGCAGACCTGGCAGCGACCTACTCTCCCGCGTCTTGAGACGAAGTACCATCAGCGCTGGAGCGTTTCACGGCCGAGTTCGGAATGGGATCGGGTGCAGCCGCTCCGCCATAACCACCAGGTCGGCAAAACGCACGTTGTTCGAGAAGCTTTTTGAGCGAATAGCCGATGGTGAGCAGCCGATAGGGAACCCTATTTGCTGCTTCTCCAAGCTGTTCGCTGGTCTTTGTTGTGCCCTCACATCCTCCCTTTTGGGAGCGATGGACATTAGGAATGAGAACGATCAAGCCGATCGAACTATTAGTACCGGTAAGCTTCAAGCGTTGCCGCTCTTCCACACCCGGCCTATCAACGTGGTCGTCTTCCACGGTTCTCAGGGAATACTCGTTTTAAGGTGGGTTTCCCGCTTAGATGCCTTCAGCGGTTATCCCGTCCGGATATAGCTACCCTGCTATGCGGCTGGCGCCACAACAGGTCCACCAGAGATCCGTCCATCCCGGTCCTCTCGTACTAGGGACAGATCCTTTCAATATTCCTACACCCACGGCAGATAGGGACCGAACTGTCTCACGACGTTCTGAACCCAACTCACGTACCGCTTTAAATGGCGAACAGCCATACCCTTGGGACCTGCTCCAGCCCCAGGATGCGATGAGTCGACATCGAGGTGCCAAACAACCCCGTCGATATGGACTCTTGGGGGTCATCAGCCTGTTATCCCCGGCGTACCTTTTATCCGTTGAGCGATGGCCCTTCCACGCGGGACCACCGGATCACTATGACCGACTTTCGTCTCTGCTCGACTTGTCAGTCTCGCAGTCAGGCAGGCTTATGCCATTGCACTCAGCGAACGATTTCCGACCGTTCTGAGCCCACCATCGCGCGCCTCCGTTACTCTTTAGGAGGCGACCGCCCCAGTCAAACTACCCACCATACATTGTCCCGGACCCGGATAACGGGCCGCGGTTAGACATCCATAGAGATAAGGGTGGTATTTCAAGGGTGGCTCCACCAAGGCTGGCGCCCTGGCTTCAAAGCCTACCACCTATCCTACACATGCCACTACGAATGCCAATGTAAAGCTATAGTAAAGGTGCACGGGGTCTTTCCGTCTAACCGCAGGAACCCCGCATCTTCACGGGGAATTCAATTTCACTGAGTCTATGCTGGAGACAGCGGGGAAGTCGTTACGCCATTCGTGCAGGTCGGAACTTACCCGACAAGGAATTTCGCTACCTTAGGACCGTTATAGTTACGGCCGCCGTTTACTGGGGCTTCGATTCAGAGCTTGCACCCCTCCTCTTAACCTTCCAGCACCGGGCAGGCGTCAGACCCTATACGTCGCCTTGCGGCTTCGCAGAGCCCTGTGTTTTTGATAAACAGTCGCTACCCCCTGGTCTGTGCCACCCTCCTCTGCTTGCGCAGAAAAGGGTCACGCTTCTTCCGAAGTTACGCGTGCAATTTGCCGAGTTCCTTCAGCATAGTTCTCTCAAGCGCCTTGGTATACTCTACCAGACCACCAGTGTCGGTTTCGGGTACGGTCTATAAGGAGGAGCTATTTCCTGGAACCGCTCCGCTGCCCAACCAATCCGATAAGGTTGAACAACTTGTGCGATCCGTCACTACCTCCAGGCCCACGAATATTAACGTGGTTCCCATCGACTACGCGTTTCCGCCTCGTCTTAGGGGCCGGCTAACCCTGCTCAGATTAACTTTAAGCAGGAACCCTTGGTCTTTCGGCGGGGGAGTCTCTCACTCCCCTTACGTTACTCATGTCAGCATTCGCACTTCTGATACCTCCACCGCCCCTCACGGGTACGGCTTCATCAGCTTACAGAACGCTCCGCTACCGCTCGTGATTGCTCACGAACCCTAAGCTTCGGTGTATGGCTTTAGCCCCGTTACATTTTCGGCGCAAAGACCCTTATTTAGACCAGTGAGCTGTTACGCTTTCTTTAAATGATGGCTGCTTCTAAGCCAACATCCTGGTTGTTTTGGGATCCTCACATCCTTTCCCACTTAGCCATAACTTGGGGACCTTAGCTGTAGGTCAGGGTTGTTTCCCTTTTCACGACGGACGTTAGCACCCGCCGTGTGTCTGCCGACTAGTACTCCCAGGTATTCGGAGTTTGGTTAGGTTTGGTAATCCGGTGAGGACCCCTAGCCCATCCAGTGCTCTACCCCCTGGGGTATTCGGTCGACGCTCTACCTAAATAGATTTCGCGGAGAACCAGCTATTTCCGAGTTTGATTGGCCTTTCACCCCTAGCCACAAGTCATCCCGAACTATTGCAACAGTTATGGGTTCGGTCCTCCAGTAAGTGTTACCTTACCTTCAACCTGCTCATGGCTAGATCACTCGGTTTCGGGTCTAATGCGACGAACTGAACGCCCTGTTCAGACTCGCTTTCGCTGCGCCTACACCTACCGGTTTAAGCTTGCTCGTCACACTAAGTCGCTGACCCATTATACAAAAGGTACGCGGTCACCCTTGCGGGCTCCCACTGTTTGTAGGCAATCGGTTTCAGGTACTCTTTCACTCCCCTTGTCGGGGTGCTTTTCACCTTTCCCTCACGGTACTAGTTCGCTATCGGTCATGCACGAGTACTTAGGCTTGGAAGGTGGTCCTCCCAATTTCAGACAGGATTTCACGTGTCCCGCCTTACTCGAGGACGATTGATCGCATTACGCGTACGGGGCTGTCACCCGCTATGGCCCTACTTTCCAGAAGGTTCCGCTTGTCTCTCAATCGCCACTGGCCTGGTCCGGGTTCGCTCGCCACTACTTCCGGAGTCTCGGTTGATGTCCTTTCCTACGGGTACTTAGATGTTTCAGTTCCCCGCGTTCGCCACTTTATCCCTATGTATTCAGGATAAGTTACCTATTAGCGATACTTGGAAACCACAGCCGCAGCAGCGCAATCTCGAAGAGATTGTCGCATCTCTGCAGCTCTGATTTTCCAAGTACCTTAGGTGGGTTTCCCCATTCGGAAATCTACGGATCAAAGGGTATTCGCACCTCCCCGTAGCTTATCGCAGCGTATCACGTCCTTCAT
>NZ_RZOF01000038.1:25521-29550 GCF_003998955.1 Mesorhizobium sp. M4B.F.Ca.ET.017.02.2.1
CTTGAATTTCTCACAAGGGCAGATTTAGAAGCGAACTTCTTCGTCGCCAGCGGCGAGCCGCCCTCGTTGGTGAGGCGTATATAGTCGCCACCTCTTCACACTGTCAACAGCCTTCTCAGATGTTTTTGAACTTTTTGCGACAGAAGTTTCGGCCCCTGCCTGTTGATAGCCGGCTGCCCCAACGGAACGGGGATAACACGGATGGCGGCCACCAGGGAGCCCTATTGCCGCCGCATTGCGGTTCGACACCGGCACCAACGAAGGAGGCGCCCGCGCACCCCCCGCGCGAGGCCTTCTATAAGGGACTGTGGGAAGACCAGTTACAAGAGACGCGCGGTTGGGGATTTCGGCCTAGGCTTGGCGTTTCGTTGACTTAAACCGCCGTGACAGGCAAATGTCATGCGCACAACAAAAGCGACAAGCCGTTCCGCCCGGGGAAGAAGCAGCCTTTCTGGATGCCAGATACGGAAGATGTCATAGCCGAACTCGGCAACGAGCCGCCGCTGATCGCGGATGGCCGGAGCGGCCCGCCCGATCGGCGCGAGGTATCGGCGCGCTGGCTGTCGGGCACTTTTCTCACCGGCGTGACGTCCAGTGTCCTGATGGGCGTGGCGCTGTTCGCCGCGCTCGACGGGCGCCAGCAATTGGCGACGCCACCCGAGATCGCCGAGCTCGCCCATATGGAAAACGGCGGCGATTCCGGCGAAATGGCCAAGACCACCAGGCTGGTGGCGCCGCGCCAGATCGCCAAGGCCAAGGACCGCCGGCGCATGGAAGTGTCGATGGTCACCAAGGTCGGCGACCGCGACGTCATCCACACCATGCCTTTCGTGCAGATCAAGATGGCGCTGGCCGCCGGCCACACGACCAACCGCCCCTACCCGCCCTTCGACCCGATGCAGGTGTTCAGCGACGACGGCGACGACAATGCCGGCCAGCCGGCGCCAGCGGCCGTCGCCGGCCAGATCTATGGCGCCAAGGTCGAAAGCGAGATGTCGCTGAAGACCGTCGATTTCCCGATCGAGACGGCGTCCTTCGACGAGAAGAGCGACCTGTCCGCCGACGAGGTGGAAAAGGTGGTGCGCGAGGCCGGCACCGATCTCAGCGACGGCGCCATCCAGGTCGCCTCCTTGCACTATGTCGATCCGCAGCGATTCGGCGATGCCTTCGCCGAAAGCATGGCCGGCTCCTACGACGTGAAGATCGTGCCCGAGAATGTCTCCGTCTCGCCGCGCGTCGAGGCGGACGATCAGACGCCGGCCTTCGCCGAGGAAATCATCCCCTTCACCAAGGACACCGACATCGCCGAGGCCTTTGCTGATTCGGGCTATACCGGCGGCGACGCCACCGGCATGGCCGAGGCGATCGGCAAGCTTTTGAACGCCCCGGCGCTGAAGGCGGGAACCGTGCTGCGCGTCGGGCTCGAAATCCATGGCGACGCCGCCAAGGTGGTGCGCACCAGCGTCTATGACCGGACCCAGCACATCGTCACCATCGCGCTCGACGATCGCGGCCAGTACGTGCCGGCGCAGGAGCCCGAGCCCAATCCCGAGCTGCTGACCGCATTCGACGATTCGCCGCCGGTGATCGTGCGCGGCAACCTGCCCAACATCTATGACGGCATCTACCGCGCCGCCTATTCCTACGGCATGTCGAAGAAGCTGACCCAGCAACTGGTCAAGCTGCTCGCCTCGGATGTCGACTTCCAGTCGCGGCTCAGCCCCTCGGACAGGATCGACGTGCTGTTCTCGCAGCCGGACGGCGACGACCAGGCCTCCGACGAATCCGAATTGCTTTATGTCTCGGCGACCTTCGGCGGACAGCTGCGCAACTTCTATCGCTTCCAGATGCAGGACGGCGGCACCGACTATTTCGACGAGAACGGCTCCAGCGCCCAGCAGTTCCTGCTGCGCAATCCGCTGCCGGCGGGAAAATTCCGCTCCGGCTTCGGCGCCCGCCGGCATCCGATCCTCGGCTATGTCCGCATGCACACCGGCGTCGACTGGGCCGCCCCGATCGGCACGCCGATCATCGCCGCCGGCAACGGCACCATCGAGAAGGCCGGCTGGGCCGGCGGCTATGGCAAGCAGATCATCATCCGCCACGCCAACGGCTACGAGACCTCCTACAATCACCAGACCGCCTTTGCCAAAGGCATCGAGCCAGGCGTCCATGTCCGCCAGGGCCAGGTCATCGGCTATCTCGGCCAGACCGGCCTCGCCACCGGCCCGCATCTTCACTACGAGCTGATCGTCAACGGCACCAAGGTCGATCCGATGCGCGTTCGCCTGCCGGTCGGCAAGGTGCTGAAAGGCGACGACCTGGTTGCCTTCAAGCGCGAGCGCGAGCGTATCGACGACCTGCTCAAGCAGGAAGACAACAATCCGCTCAAGGTCGCCAGCGCCAAGGTCGAAGGATAGGTTGGCGAGCGAATCGCCTGTCGCCCGCGACGAATCAGTTTCGTGGCGAATCAGCCTGTGGATCATCCCCTCGGCGTGGCCACGGCAGCGCCTGGCCGGAAACCGTCATCCAGGCGATGACGGCCGCAAGCAGGCAGAGCAGCGTGGTGACGGCGGCGACGGCCGCGAAGGCCGCGTCACTGGCGGCGAGCCTTGCGGCTTCGAGATCCGATGCAAGCCCTGCCGGCGCCTGTTGTCCGAAACCCGGAATGCCGGGCGCAGCGCCGGTGTTCAGTGCGTAGACCCAGGCCGCGAGCGAACCCATCGCCGCAACCGCGATCAGGCCGCCGATGCGCGAGACCGCATTGTTTATGCCCGAGGCGGCGCCGGTGTCCTTGTCCTCGACCGCCGTCATGATCGCGGTCGACAGCGGCGACACGACCAGCGCCATGCCGAGCCCCATCAGCGCCATCAATGGAAAGGTCCCGGTCCAGAAATTGTGGATGCCGGCATGGGTGAGCAGCGCCAGCCCGGCAAAGGCAAAGGCAACGACCAGGCTGCCGGCGGCGATCGGGAATCTCGGCCCGATCTTGTCCGACCACTGGCCGACAGGTCCCGACAGCAGCGCGATCGATGCCGACAGCGGCACGAAAATGAAGCCGACCTCGGCCGTGCTCAGCCCCCAGCCGGCAATCAGCAGCATCGGCAGGTAGAACAGATTGGCCGACAGCGCGAAATAGAGAAAGAAGGTCGCGAGATTGGCGCCGGCGAAGGCACCGATCCGAAACAGCGACAGGTCGATCATCGGCTCGCGATGCTGGCGCTCGAAGAAAACGAACACGACAAGCAACACCAGGCCGGCTGCGATGCTCGGCCAGGACATTTGGCCGCCGCCCTCGGCGCTCATCGAGGTCAGGCCGTAGGCCAGCAATCCGAACGCCAGCGTGGCGAGTCCGGCGCCACCGAGGTCGAGGCTGCGCTTTTCCGTGGCGTCATCGGCCGGCACCTTG
This sequence comes from Mesorhizobium sp. M4B.F.Ca.ET.017.02.2.1, assembly GCF_003998955.1. NCBI lineage: Bacteria > Pseudomonadati > Pseudomonadota > Alphaproteobacteria > Hyphomicrobiales > Phyllobacteriaceae > Mesorhizobium > Mesorhizobium sp. M4B.F.Ca.ET.017.02.2.1. The sequence goes on from NZ_RZOF01000038.1 coordinate 28,931, forward strand.
GCCAGGAGAAGATAGATCGAGATGAGGCCCAGCGGCAGGTTGATGGCGAAGATCGCCCGCCAGATGCCATTGCCGAAGGTGGACAGGACGAGGCCGCCCAGAACCGGACCGAGCGCGGTCGTCAGCGCCGAGGCCGCAGCCCAGACGCCGATCGCACGGCCGCGCTCCTTCTTCGGATAGGCCTTGGCGATGATGGCGAGGCTGCCCGGCACCATGATGGCGGCGCCGATCCCCTGGATGGCGCGGAAGCCGATCAGCACGCCGGCATTGGGCGCCAGCGCGCAGGCCAGCGAAGCGGCGATGAACAGCGCAATGCCGGTCACGAATGCGCGCCTGAGCCCGAACCGGTCGCCGGCGGCACCGCCTGCCAGGATCAGCGCCGATAGCGTCAGCGCATAGGCGTTGGAAATCCATTGCACCTCGGCCAGGCTGGCGCCGAGATTTTCCCGCAGCGCCGGCATCGCGATGGCCAGGACCGAGCCGTCGATGAAACCGAGCGCGGACGCCAGGATCGCCGCGATCAGCACGAACTTGCGCTGCGCCTGCGGGCAGAACGTGCCGTTCGCACGCTGCGCGGTCGAAAGCGAATCGGCGATGTTTTCGTCCGAAGCTGACATGAC
>NZ_RZOF01000390.1:0-5480 GCF_003998955.1 Mesorhizobium sp. M4B.F.Ca.ET.017.02.2.1
GGGGGGGTGGTGGCGGCGGCGAAAGCCATGCCGCCGAGCCGCTTGCCGTCGTCGGCGACCAGGAATTCGGAGTTCGGCCGCGTCAGCCGCGCCTTCAGCGAGGCGATCGAATGCCAGTCGTCGGTGATCGCCGTCACCCTTTCGACGCCATAGATGGCGTCATAGGTCGCGTGCCACGTCTCGACCAGCAGCGCGCGGATCGCAACAAGATCGCGCTCGCTGGCGGTACGGACGAACATCGCTTTATTCGATGCCGAGCTTGGCCTTGACCAGGTCGTTGACGGCCTGCGGATTGGCCTTGCCGCCGGTCGCCTTCATCACCTGGCCGACGAACCAGCCGGCCATGGTCGGCTTGGCGCGCGCCTGCTCAACCTTGTCCGGATTGGCGGCGATCACCTCATCCACCGCCTTCTCGATGGCGCCGGTGTCGGTGACCTGCTTCATGCCGCGGCTTTCGACGAGCGCGCGCGGATCGCCGCCCTCGTTCCAGACGATCTCGAACAGGTCCTTGGCGATCTTGCCGGAGATCGTGCCTTCCTTGATCAGGTCGAGGACGGCGCCGAGCTGCTCGGGCGAAACCGGAGCGTTTTCGATGTCTTTGCCGGCCTTGTTGAGGGCGCCGAGCAGATCGTTGATGACCCAGTTGGCGGCGAGTTTGCCATCGCGCCCGGCAGCCACCTTCTCGAAATAGTCGGCGATCGGCTTTTCCGACACCAGGATCGAGGCGTCGTAGGTCGACAGGCCGAGCGCCGCTATCAGCCTTGCCTTCTTGTCGTCCGGCAGTTCCGGCAGGTCCTTGGCCAGCGCGTCGACATAGGCCTGGTCGAATACAAGTGGCAGAAGATCCGGGTCGGGGAAATAGCGGTAGTCATGCGCCTCTTCCTTGGAGCGCATCGAACGCGTCTCGCCCTTGTTGGGGTCGAACAGCCGCGTTTCCTGATCGATCTTGCCGCCATCCTCGAGGACGGCGATCTGTCGGCGCGCCTCGTATTCGATGGCCTGGCCGATGAAGCGGATCGAGTTGACGTTCTTGATCTCGCAGCGCGTGCCGAAGTCGCCGCCCGGCTTGCGCACCGAGACGTTGACGTCGGCGCGCAGCGAGCCTTCGTCCATGTTGCCGTCGCAGGTGCCGAGATAACGCACGATGGTGCGCAACTTGGTCACATAGGCCTTGGCCTCGTCGGCCGAGCGCATGTCGGGCTTGGAGACGATCTCCATCAGCGCCACGCCGGAACGGTTGAGATCGACATAGGACATGGTCGGATGCTGGTCGTGCATCGACTTGCCGGCATCCTGCTCCAGATGCAGCCGCTCGATGCCGACCTCGATGTCCTCGAACTCGCCCTGCCGGTCCGGGCCAACCGAGACGATGACCTTGCCCTCACCGACGATCGGCTGCTTGAACTGCGAAATCTGGTAGCCCTGCGGCAGGTCCGGATAGAAATAGTTCTTCCGGTCGAAGACCGACTTGTGATTGATCTCGGCCTTCAGGCCGAGGCCGGTGCGGATTGCCTGCTTGACGCATTCCTCATTGATGACGGGCAGCATGCCGGGCATCGCCGCGTCGACCAGGCTGACATTGGCATTGGGCGCCGCGCCGAAAGAGGTCGCCGCCCCGGAGAACAGCTTGGCCTCTGAGGTGACCTGGGCATGCACTTCGAGGCCGATGATGACTTCCCAGTCGCCGGTGGCGCCGGGGATCAGGCGTTTTGCGTCGGGCGTGCGGGTATCGATGATGCTCATGGTGGCCTGCGCTTCTGGCTCGCGAGATTTGCGATTTTCGCGAATTTGGGTGTTGGCCTTCGCTAGTGCAATCCGCTCCATCAGACAAGCGCAAAGCCCGCATGCTGGCCTTTTCGGCCGCCTTCGCTTATAGGACGTCCATCCAATGGAGAGTGGATGTCCACTTACGCTCAGTCCCGGTAAGGCCCTGACCTCGTAGCGAGGCAGGGCGACAAAACCTGAAACCCCGTGCCGCGAAATCCCGCGGCGGCGGCTTTTGTTGTTTTCCCGGGAATTCTCCAGATGGACATTTCGCGCATTGAACAGCGCATCCTGCACCTGCTCGCGCAGGGCGGGCGCATCGAAATGGAAAAGAATGCCAGTAAGAAGATCGCTTCGGTCCAATGCCTGACCCGCGACGGCTGGCGCTACCCAGGCGTCGATCTCGAGCTCTTTCGAAAACTGAGACGGAAGAAGGCGGTGTCCTCGTCGGGTGGCGGCCCCTACCGCATCACCCGGCGCGGGCTCGAACTCGTACGCGCCGAACTCGACAACAGATAGAGGCGTTCGCGCCTCAACTTCCGCCGACCGGCAGCGGCCGGCGGATCGTCTGTGCGTCCGCTAGGCGGTGGCGATATAGGCCCTGATCTCCTCGGCCTCGCGCTCGACATCCTCGATGCGACGCTTGACGACGTCGCCGATCGACACGATGCCATAGAGCAGGCCGTCCTTTTCCACCGGCAGATGGCGGAAGCGGCCCTTGGTCATGATCTCCATCACCTCGTTGACGGTGTGGTTCTCGTTGCAGATCTTCACCTTCGGCGTCATCGCCGAACGCACCGCAATATCGAGCGCCGCAGCACCTTCCTTGGCCAGCACGCGCACGATATCGCGCTCGGAGAGGATGCCGACGATCTTGTGGTCGCCATTGGTGATGACCAGCGCGCCGATCCTGTGTTCGGTCAGGATGCGAATGGCCTCGCTCAGCTTTTCGTTCGGCCCGAGCGTCAACACGTCATGGCCCTTCTTCTCGAGAATTGCCTTAACAGTCATGGCGTCCTCCTCAGCTTTTGCTGCCGGTTCCTGCCCTGACCGGCATTCACGTTCCGGTGAACATGGTGCGCCGTGATTGTTTGCATTTCAAGTGCGGCGCGGCCTGTCTGGCCTGCCGCGTCGCGGCAGTCCGACGGATCGCTATCTCAGTAGGATTTCTTCATCGGCCGAATGCTGATCTCCGTTACCTCGGCGGTCCACGGGAGCGTAAGTGAATCAATCACGATTGCGGCGACATCCTCCGGTTGGAGTAGCAGATCTGGCTCGAAAGCTCGTCCCTCGTTCACACATAAATTTTCGGTTCTGGTCGTCGCTGTGCGGCCCGGAAATACGCTGAGAACGCGCACATCGTCCCCATTGACCTCCTGCCTGAGGGTGTCGGCAATGGATTTGAGCGCATGTTGGGTAGCCGCGAAATGGCCTCGTCCTGCTGCGCAAGTCAGCCCCGCGCTTGAGTTGATGAAGACAATTTGACCTCTGGGTCGCCTAAGGAGAGGCAGCGCTTTCTGTGTAAGGACCAGAGGCCCACGCACATTGGCGGCATATTGCAAATCGATCTGCTTCGCAGCGGCCTCTTCCAATTTTCCGTGACTTATGATTCCAGCGCAGTGAACCAGTATGTCAAGGCGGCCGAATGCCCGATCAATACAACGACACAATTGTTTGATCGCTGTTTCATCAGTTAGATCGCATATCCTGATATTGACTTGTTGCCCAAACGGCCTGCAGAGATCGGCTGTGCAATTTAGTCGACTTTCGTCTCGACCCACTAGACATAAACGCGCCCCAGCCATTGCCAGGGCCAAGGAAATGCATCTGCCAATCCCGCCGCTTGCTCCGGCGACCAGGGCGCACTGCTGATAGAGTTTCTTGCTGAACAAAGGGCTCGCAGGATCCTTGGCCTGCGTATCGGGGCCAACATCGCCTGCGATGGCGGCCTCGGCTTTCCCGAGATTGTTGGATTTGGACATCGTCCTAGCTTCCTTTCCACAATGTATGCGTGTGGCGGAGCGCGATGCAAGATGACGAAAAGGTGTAAAGTGGTGGTAAGCCAACGTTCCAAAGCATTAGAATGATGGAGAGATTCCAATAAATAGGCTTCGAAGGGATGCAATCGGAGCAAGAATGGCGCTCGGAAACCTCACGTCTTGGCCCGCAGCAGGGATCGCTCAGGGCGTCCGCTCGCGGCGGTCGAAAACGCGCACCCCGAAAAAGCCGGCGACGAAGCCGCCATATGGGCCTCCCAGGCGATCTGGCCGTCGATGCCGGGAGCAAAGCCGACAAGTCCGGTGACGAGGTTGATGACCATCCAGACGCCAAGAAAAGTCATGACGCCGCGCGAGCGCAGCACCGCGCCGATCGGCAGCGGCGCTCCGGCGAAGGCCGCATGGCCGGACGAGCGATCGACACGGAAGCCGTAGCGCGCGGCCGCTCCCATCATGCCCGAGATCGCCCCCGACGCGCCGACCAGCGGCGTCTGCTCGAGCGGATGCAAGGCAAAGAACAACGCAACCGCCGCAAGCCCGGTCGCCCCGAAGAACAGCGCGAAGCGAAGCGCGCCGTAGCGGTTCGCCAACGGCGAGCCGAAAGCGGCCAGCCACACCATGTTGATCACGAGATGCGCGAGCCCGCCATGCAGGAAGGCATAGGTGAAGGGGCTGGTGAAAGCATAGACATCGAGATCGTAGCGGCCGGAATAGCGCACCGGGATGAACGCTGCCCGCACCAGCAGGGCGAAATCCTGATCGTCGGTGAGCGTGTAAACGCGGATCAGGTGGACGACGACGCAGATGCCGATCACCGCCAGCACCACCGGCGGCAGATTGAATATCGGTTCGCGGCGCGGCTCGGGCGCGTCATCCGTCTGTTCGATTTCCGAAGGGCTAACCGGTTCGCTCATTCACAACGGTCCAGGGATTCGATTGGCGAGCTTTAGAGCAAGGTCGCCAAGGTTGAAACACTTCTGTTCCCCCCACGGCACCCGGCGCAGCCTCGCTTTCAATTGCTACGAAACCGAAAGGAAACGAAGCGGAAATGCTCTGGCGTTCGCGAAACTCGCAACGCGTGTTCTCGGAAGCAACAAGACCCCTTCCTAGAATGCGGCCGATTTTCAAAGGGGCCACCTATCAGAATGCCGGCATGCGCGTGTTCGACATATCCGACCCCTACAGGCCGATGGAAACCGGCGCGCTGGTCCCGGCGGCGCCTGCCGGCATGGTCGACAAGCGCCCGAAGCAGCCGCAGGTGATCCAGTCGACCGACGTTCGTCGACGCCAACGGCATCGTCTATTCGCCAGACCACAATGCCGGACCAGCGATCTTGGAATATGAGGGGTGACAAGCGTCACCCGCCGCCCCACCCAACGCAGCCCACCAGCCGAAGCCAACGCACCTTGCCACAAGCCGCCTCCGCCATCGCCGTCTCCGTTGCCGGCATCGAGAAATCCTTCGGCCCGACGCGTGCGCTCGCCGGCGCCGACCTTGCCGTCGCCTCCGGCGAGATCGTGGCGCTGATGGGCGCCAACGGCGCCGGCAAATCGACCTTGGTGAAGATCCTGTCGGGTTCGCACACGCCGGATGCGGGCACGATCACGCTAGGCGGCAAGGCGATCACCTTCGCCTCGCCCAGCGCCGCCAAAGCCGCCGGCATTGCGACGGTGCATCAAGCGACAGACCAGGCGGGGGCTGCCGGGTTGACCGTCGCC
>NZ_RZOF01000391.1:0-5477 GCF_003998955.1 Mesorhizobium sp. M4B.F.Ca.ET.017.02.2.1
AAGCTCAGCACCAAGGCCGGGCGCCGCGGCGCGCCGGCCTTGGTGCTGAGCTTCGAGCCGCACCCGCGAAAAGTGTTCAGGCCCGAAATCCCGCTCTTCGTGCTGACGCCGCCGCCGATGAAGGCGCGGCTGTTGTCTCGCCTCGGCTTCGCGGCCCTGGTCGAGCAGCCGTTCACGCGCGAATTCGCCGCACTCTCGGCCGAGGCCTTCGTGACCGACGTCCTGGAGAAGAACCTCGGCATCGCGCATACTGTCACCGGCTTCGACTTTCATTTCGGCAAGGACCGCCAGGGCGGCCCCGCCTTCCTGATGGCGGCGGGCGAGCGACATGGTTTCGGCGTGACGCTGGTCGATGCCTTTCGCGACGAGGGCGCCGAGGTGATCTCCTCGAGCCGCATCCGCGCCCTTCTTGGCGAAGGCGCCGTGGCCGAAGCCGCCGGCCTGCTCGGCTACCGCTTCACGGTCGAGACCGAGGTGATCGGCGGCCAACAGCTCGGTCGTACACTGGGCTTTCCGACCGCCAATATGAGGCTTTCGCCGGAAGCGGCCCTGAAGGAAGGTATTTATGCCGTCCGCTTCCGCCGCGCCGACGGGACGCTGCATGACGGCGTCGCCAGCTTCGGCCGCCGTCCGACCGTCGACGACAATGGCGCGCCGCTGCTCGAGACCTTCGTCTTCGACTTCTCCGCCGACCTCTACGGCGAGACGTGCGAAGTGTCGTTCTTCGGCTACCTGCGGCCGGAGCTGAAATTCGACGGGCTTGACTCGCTGGTCGCGCAGATGAAGCGCGACGAGGCGGAGGCGAGGGCGCTGCTGGCTGGCGTGCGCCCGCTGTCGGAGCTCGACGCCGCAATCGCGTTCTAGCTCGAAATAACTAGATAGAAGTGTTTAGACGCGGGTCACGGACTCGACCAAACGGCTGAGCCGCGTGCGTGAAGCGCTTCACCGAAGCCGGCCTGCCGAGCGGGCAGAACGTGCCGATGAAGACCGACATCCCCGTCTGGAGCGTCGTCCTCCTTTGCGCGTCGCTGTTCATCCTGTGCGATGGGTTGAGCGCGCATTGGGGCAAGACGGGCAGCGGCCGCAGCCTTGCCGTCGTCATGCTGCTGTCGCCGCTGTCCTACTGGGCCTTCGCCTTCATCAACACCAGGCTGAACCTCGCCGTGACGGGGGCGTTGGTCAACACGATCGTCGTTGCCGGCGCCGTACAGGTCGGCGCGCTCGTCTTCAAGGAGGAAGTCTCCTCGATGCAGTATCTCGGGACCGCGCTGGCGCTGATCTCAATGACGCTGCTCAACGTGGACTAGGCTATCTCTTCAGCGCCAGTCCGATGGCGATGAAGCTCCATCCCTGGAAAACCAGGTCGATGGCCAGGAACAGGCCGAGCACCCACAGGCTGTTGACCGGCCAGCCCATGGCGATGACGAGGCCTGCCAGCGCGCTGATGACGCCGGCCGCGACCAGCCAGCCCCAGCCTTTCTCCGGCCGGTGGTGGAAGCCCACCCAGGCCCTGAGCACGCCCGAGGCGACAAGCGAGGCCGCCAGCAGCAAGGTCAGCACCGCCGAGGCGAGCGCCGGATTGTCGAAGGCGAAGAAGCCGGCCACGGCGTAGAGCAGGCCGCTCGCCAGCCAGTAGAGGAAGCGCCCCCAGGTCTTGACCCCGAAGGCGTGGATGATCTCGATCACCCCTGCCATCAGCATCAGCCAGCCGACGAGATAGACCGAGGCGACCGTGGCGATGAGCAGATTGCCGAAGGCGATACCGCCGAAGATCAAGAGCAGCACGCCAAGCGCCACGAACCATCCCCATTTGTCCCGTGTCCTGCCGATTGCGTCTTTCAGGGCGTCGCCTTGCAGGGTCATGGCTGCATCTCCTCCAGAATTCGTCGCGCGTCATGCCGCAATGAGGGTAATCCCGTTGGCATTGCGCGTCCAGCGAGCAGGCGGACACAGGCTCGCGCGGAAGATCCTTCCGGGAGACGCCTACAGAGTGGACGTTCGGACGCGGCATTAACGGGCTGGACGTTGTTCAGGTGACAGCCAAACCCAAGCAATTCATTACGCTTGCTTATAGGCACAAGCACAATTAAGCACCTAATCGCTGAGCATGTGGGGCGATAGAAGCTTCAAAGACAGTGGTTGGATAAAGCCGGCCGCCTTACTTGGAGCATCCATCATGCCAGCCGACAGTGATCGCAATGGGGATACGTCAGATTCCCTCAACATGACCCGCCGCGCCGCTTTCCTGTCGGCGACGGCTCTCGGGCTGGCGTCATTGATGTCGGACCTCCCGGCAGCGGCGGAAACGTCCGAGGCCGGCGCCGCTGCAGGCCATCAACACAATGCGGGAAGCGCAGCAGCCATGCAAAACACGTCGTTCATCAACAACAACGGCATCAAAGTCGCTGGAAACATCCATTATCCGGGTGGCTTTGACGCGAGCAGGAAATATGCGGCCATCATCACTGTTGCGCCCGCCGGCGGGGCAAAGGAACAGACCGCAGGCATTTATGCGAAAAAGATGGCGCAGAGGGGGTTTGTGACAATCGCTTTCGACGCGTCATTCCAGGGCGAAAGCGGTGGGGAGCCCCGGTACAAGGAAGACCCGATAGCACGCGTGGAAGATGTCCGTGGTGCGGTCGATCACCTTGTAAGCCTTCCCTACGTCGATGAAAAACGCATCGGTGTTCTCGGTATCTGTGCGGGTGGCGGCTACGCTGCCAGTGCAGCGATGACCGAGCGGCGCATCAAGGCCGTCGGCCTCTCAGTCCCCGTCAACGGCGGGAGAGAAATGAGGGCTGCCGGCAGGGAAGCGACGATTGCGACCCTTGGCACAATTGCCGAGCAGCGCACGGCCGAGGCTCGTGGAGCCGAGCCGATGATCTTGCCGTGGATCCCTGATGAATACAAAGAATCCGGCGACATCGATCTTCGCCAAGCTTACGACTACTACCGTACGCCCCGCGGTCAGCATCCGAACTGGCAAAACAAATCCCGCTTCGTGGGAATGGACGCCGTGTTGGCGTTCGATGCCTTCTATCTGGCCGACATGCTTCTCACCCAGCCGCTGCAGGTCATCGTCGGCAGCGAGCCAGGCGCTTTCGGTTCCAACCGGGACGGGCACGAAGTCTACGAACGCGTCGGCTCAGCCCAGAAAGACCTGCTGGTATTCGAGGGAGCGTCGCATTTCGACCTCTATGACAAGCCCGAATATGTCGACAGGGCCGTGGCGGAGTTCGCGGATTTCTATTCGACGCATTTGAAGTCACCCGCCTGAGGCGGGTCGCCCCAACTTCGATACGAACGGAGATCTGTCATGTCTACCGACAGCAGTACTGCTATCTCACAATCTCCCCGCGTGAATCGCCGCGATATTCTGCTAGCGGGCGGCGCGCTGGGATTGACATCATTGATGCCGAGCCTGCCCGCCACGGCGCAGACGGCCGGCGCCGCAGCGCAATCGAGTTCCGCTGCCGCCGCTGGCCGCAGGAGACTGGGCTCCCTCGAAGTCTCGCCGGTCGGGCTTGGCTGCCAATGGTTGCCTGGGCCAAAGGAGGGCACCGTTTCTGATTTTTACACCAGCACGCTCGACCGCGGCGAAGCGATCCGCCTCATTCGCAGCGCAGTGGATCGAGGTGTGACGCTTATCGATACCGCCGAGATGTACGGGCCTTTCATATCCGAGGACATTGTCGGCGAAGCGCTCCAGGCTGTTCGTGATTAGGTGGCACTGGAGACGAAATTCGGCGGCGATATCGATCCCGACACAGGCAAGATGGGCGAGCGCGGCATGAACAGCCGGCCGGAGCACGTCCGCCGGGCGGTCGAAGGCTGCCTGAAGCGACTGCGAACGGACCGCATCGATCTCTTGTACCAGCATCGTGTCGATCCAACCGTCCCCATCGAGGACGTCGCCGGTGTGGTCAAGGATTTGATGGCGGAAGGGAAAGTCCTCAACTGGGGTCTTTCCGAGCCGGGAATCCAGACCATCCGCCGCGCCCATGCGGAGCAGCCTCTCGCAGCCATCCAGAACGAATACTCGATGCTGTGGCGAGGAGCGGAGGCGGAGGTGCTTCCGCTATGCGAGGAACTGGGTATCGGCTTCGTCTGCTGGAGCCCCCTCGGAATGGGCTTTCTTTCTGGAAAAATGAGTGCCGATACCCGGTTTGGAAGCGGCGCTTCCTTCGACCTTCAGCCCGGTGCGGGCTCATTCGATTTCCGTGCTCTTGTTCCCCGTTTCGAACCGGAAAACCTCAAATCCAACATGGCCCTTTACGCCGTGGTGTTGAAATGGGCGCAACGCAAGGAGGCTGTGCCCGCGCAGATCGCACTTGCATGGCTGCTTGCGCAGAAGCCCTGGATCGTTCCGATCCCCGGGACGACAAAGATTGCCCATATGGAACAGAACGTGGGTGCTGCATCGATAACGTTCTCGGCCGCCGAATTTCAGGAGATCAATAGCGATATCGCCAGCGTGGAAATTCACGGAGCCCGTCTTCCCAAGGAAGAGGAGCACGTCGTCGGGGCCGACACTCCGCCGAAACAGTAGTCTGGAGACGGGAAGCAAGCGCAACCATGCCGGGATCCGGCATGGCCGGGCCGCGTCGCATTACGAGAAGGAACCGGTCAGCGCCTGGACCTTCTAGCTGCCGTTGCTCGCCCACCCGATGCCAATTGGTGCCGCAACTCCTTGAGCAGAGCAGCGAAAGCCGGGGAGGGATGCCGACGGTCCGGGTAATAGAGATGATATCCCTGGAAGGTCCGGCACCAATCATCGAGCACGCGTATCAATGCCCCGTCGGCAACAGCTTGCGCGGTGCTGTCCTCTGTGACCATTGCGAGACCATGCCCCGCAAGCGCGGCGGTGATGGCAAGACGCTCGTCGTTCAGAATGAGCGGTCCCTCGACACGGACGTGCAGCTCGCGGCCATCCTTCTGGAACTCCCAGGCGTAGAGACCGCCGGCTGTCGGGAGGCGCAAGTTCATGCAGCGGTGCTGAATCAGGTCATGGGGGGTGTGAGGAGTTCCGTGCTTGGCGAGGTACGACGGAGAGCCGACAACAACCATGCGCAGATCGGGTCCGATGCGGACCGCAATCATGTCCTTGGCGACCTGCTCACCCATCCGAATACCGGCATCAAACTGATCGGCAACGATATCGGTGAAGGAGGCATCGACCGAGATTTCCACCTGCACGTCAGGGTAGGCGTACATCAATCGCGAGACTGCCGGCCACAGCACGGTCTGGGCTGCATGGAGTTCGGCGGTCACCCGAACGAGGCCGCTTGGCGTGTCCCGGAGCTCGCTCAAGGTTGCCAGCCGCGCCTCGACATCGGCAAGCGCCGGCTTCAGGGTTTCGATGAGTTGCGCACCCGCCTGTGTCGGAGCGACGCTGCGCGTCGTGCGGGTCAGCAACCTCATCCCGAGCCGCTCCTCGAGCCGGCGCACCGTTTGGCTCAGCGATGATTGGGACTGGC